>CAZYJB010001032.1:0-2098 GCA_964647675.1 uncultured Verrucomicrobiota bacterium
GTCGGCGGCGCGGTGGTCTCCGATGTCCATGGCAACTTCATCGTCAACGACCGCCATGCCACGGCGGCCGATGTGCTCGAGCTGATCGCGCTCATCCGCGCGCGCGCTCGGGAGCTGCGCGGCGTCGAACTCGAAACCGAAGTGGAGATCCTCGGCGAATGAACCAGACCCGCGCTCATCCACTTCGGGTGGTCGTCCTGCTCGGCGGTCCTTCCGCCGAACGTGAGGTTTCGCTGCGCTCCGGTGCCGCGGTCGCGCGCACGCTGACCGTCCTCGGCCATCAGGTGACGGAATTCGATCCGTTGCCGGGCAATCCGCTTCCGTCCAGCCCGGTCGATGTCGCGTTCCTCGCGCTCCACGGCACCTACGGCGAGGACGGCGCGGTTCAGGCCGAACTCGACGAGCGGGGGATCCCGTACACCGGCTGCGACGCGGCCTCCAGCCGCATCGCCTTCGACAAGGTGCTCACCAAACAGCGCCTGCTCGCACACGGCGTGCCCACGCCCGCGTTCCTGGTCGCGACCAGCGCCGACACGCCGTGGCCGCAGGGTTGGGAACCGCCCATGGTGCTCAAGCCGGTGCGGCAGGGGTCGAGCGTCGGACTCCAATTCCTGCGCGACGCGGTCGACTGGCCTGCCGCCCTCGCCGCCTGTCTCCAGCACGATTCCGAAGCACTCGTCGAGGAACAGGTCCTCGGGCGCGAGGTGACGGTCGGCATCCTCGAGCGCGCCGCGTTGCCCCTGGTCGAGGTGCGGCCCCGCGCGGGCGCTTATGACTACCGCAATAAATACACCCCCGGCGCCACCGAGTATCTCTGCCCCGCCCCGTTTTCCGAGGACGCCACCCGCCGCATTCAGGGGGTCGCCCTGGCTGCCTTCGAGGCGGTCGGCGGGCGCGACTACGGACGCATCGATGTCATGGTGCGCGAAGATGGCGCCCCCTACGTGCTCGAGGTGAACACGCTGCCCGGCATGACCGAAACCAGCCTGCTGCCCAAGGCCGCGGCCGCGGCCGGATTGAGTTTCCCCGACCTCTGCCAGCGCATGCTCGTACTGGCGCTCGCTCGCCGTTCGTCCTCACCCACCATGTCCACCCCCGCTCCGCATGTGGCCTAAACGCAAGGCTCGCAACAAGCGCAACGACCGCGACAGCGTGTTGGACGTCAGGATGCGCTCCCGCGACGTGCGCGCCTGGCGCGTCCGGGCCCTCGCCGCGGCCGTGGGCGTGCTCGGCGGCACCGCCATCGGCGCGGTGCTGCTGTGGCAGGCCTATCAGTGGGCCCTCCTCCAGTTCGTCTACCGCAACGAAGCCTACGCCATCCGCCGCGTCGAACTGCGCCACGACGGCCGACTGCGTCCTGATCAGCTCCACCGCTGGAGCGGTATCCGGATCGGTGAAAACCTCATCGCCCTCGACCTCAACCGCGTTCGACACGGGCTCGAAATGAATCCCTGGATCGAACGCGCCGATGTCGAGAATCAGCGCCCCGACACCGTGCGCCTCACGGTCCGCGAACGCGAACCGGTGGCCCAGGTGGTGGTCTGGCGGCTCGACCGCAACGACGGCCGCGCCTGGCCCGAGACCAACTTCGTCGACGCCCATGGCTGGGTGCTTCCACCGCTGCGCCCCGAATGGTTGAAGCCCGGTGTGGACGCCGACTTCAGTCACCTCACGCGCCTGGTCGGACTCGACCACGCCGAGATCGTGCCCGGACAGAATCTGCGCGTGCGCGGGCTCCGCGAGGCGCTCTCCCTGCTGAACACCTATCAGGGTTCCGGCATGTACTCGCTCGTCGATCTCGACGAACTGGATCTCGCCAATCCCGACGCGCCCATCGGCCGGCTGCGCCAGGGCGCGGTGGTGGTGTTCGGCACCAGCCAGTTCGACCGCCAGGTGCGGCGCTGGCGCAGCATTCACGATTACTCCGTCGAACAGGGTCGCTCCCTCGACTGGATCGACCTCTCGGTCACCAACAACATTCCGGTCCGCTGGCGCGCCTCCCAGGATTCCACGCCCGCCCCCCCGCGCTCACCGAAGCCCAAACGAACCCCCACACCCCCTGTTTGACCTGCGCGTCCACGACCGGCGTCCCCTGATC
>CAZYJB010001033.1:0-2094 GCA_964647675.1 uncultured Verrucomicrobiota bacterium
ACGAGGCCGGCCGTGGCGAGGGAGCGCAGGAACTGGCGCCGATCGGGAGTTCGAGGGGTTGGCATGGGATGGGGACCTCGGGCGAGGATTGGTTCGGGAGCGTTCGTGATCAGGCGGACGCCGAAGTTGCCCTGGGTGGCACGAGCTTGCCGGAGCCCCAGCCGATGACCAGGGCGAGGGCGGCGATCAGGGGCAGGAATCCCGCCAGCGCGAATCCGATGTCGAAGGAACCCGTACGGTCGGCGAGCGCGCCGAAGAACCGTTGGGCCTGGGCGGGCGCGAGCCAGGCCGCGACGCTGGCGATCCCGGTGATGCGCCCCTGGTGTTCGCCCGAAATGTCCTGCGTGAACGCATGGTAGATGGGGAACAGTCCGAGGGCTCCGGCACCGATGACGAGGAGCAACGCGGGCGCCGCCCACCCGGCACCCAGTCGAGGCACCGCCACGCAAAGGCAGCACAGCAGGGCGCAACCCGTGAAGACGAGGATCCGCGCGCGGTCGAGCGGACGTCCGCGCGCGACCAGCCAGGTCACGAGCGCCCCGGCGGCCAGGCAGCCGACGTCGGAGGCGCCGAACCAAAGCGCGTTGAAGCGCAGCGCGGAGACTTCACTCCAGCCCCGCCCTTCCTGGAGGATTTTGGGCAGCCACGCGCGCAGGATCTGCCAGGTGGTGTTGATGCAGGCGATGACCACGAAAATGACCAGCATGCGCCGGCTGAGGATCAACCGCCACAGGGACGGCGCGGGCGTGGAAGGGTTCGGACCTGGCGAGTCGGTTGCCGCGGCGCCGCGGAAGTCGGTGTCACGCACCAGGCCGAACCAGGCGACGATCCAGAGGAATCCGATCGCGGCGACGGCCTGGAAGGCCATCCGCCAGGAGCCGGGTTCCGGTGTCATGAGCTGACTCATGAGCAGCGGCGTGATGATGGCGCCGATCGAAGTGCCGCTCTGCAGCACGCCGTTGCCGAGCGCGCGGTCGCGCGGCTGCAAGAGCGCGCGCGTCGCCTTGACCGCGCAGGGCCAGTGTCCGCCCTCGACGAAGCCGAGCAACGCGCGGCAGGCCAGCAGTTCCCCGTAGGTCGAGGTGAAGCCCGTGGCGATGCCGATGACCGACCACAGCAGAACGATTCCGGCATAGAGCCAGCGCAGCGAGAGGCGGTCGGCGAGGAATCCGAAGACCAGCGATCCCAGCGCGAAGGCGTAGCCGAACCACGACTCGAGGATGCCGTACTGCTCCTGCGAAAGGTGGAACTCGCGTGTCACACGCACCGCTGCGCTCGCGAGCGTCTGGCGATCCATGTAGTTGATCGCCGACGCCAGCAGGAGCAACCCGCAGACCATCCACCGGCGGCGCGTCTGGTCGTCGTGCTTCGCAGGTTGCATGACTATCGGTGAGGCAAGGGTCGCGGGGAGCGCGGGCGTGATCTCAGCCGTTCCAGGATTTTCCGTCCCAGGCGATCACGCGGTCGAGGAAAGCACCAACATCTGCGGCAAATCTCTGGAAGAGCATTTCGCCTTTCTCCGCGGAGGCGAGGTGCGGACTGCCAATGTGGCCGGGGGCCGTGCGTTCACGCGTGATCCAGCCGCGCGAGGCGGGCAGGAACGGATTGCCGGGAGGCACGGGCTCGAGGCCGGCATACGGCGCGACGAGGTGAGGCGCGAGGCGCAGGATCATCGACGTCTCCCACTCGCAGGCGTGGCCCATTTCGGTCTGCGCAGTGCCGTGGACCGGTTCCGTGCCGAGGCCCCAATAAGTGGTGAAGAGGAGGAGGAGGTCCTGGCGTTGGCGATGCTGCTGGCGCAGTTCGAAGACCGCCTGCCGGCCGGGGACGTCGTTGCCTCCGTGTCCGTTGAGGAAGACCAGGCGTCGGAAGCCGTGGTGCAGGAGATTCTCGGCGATGCCGTTGAGGAGATCGAGATAGGTGCGCGGCGGGGCGGAGATTGTGCCGGGGAAGTCGAGGTGATGATCCGAGTTCCCGATCCAGAGCAGGGGCGTGACGAGGACGCGATCGCCGTGCGTGACGGAGACGCGCCGCACCACTTCGCGGAGCAGCATGCTGTCGGTGAAGAGGGGGAGGTGATGTCCGTGCTGTTCC
>CAZYJB010001034.1:0-2092 GCA_964647675.1 uncultured Verrucomicrobiota bacterium
CGAACAGGTCGCTGATGAGCAGGACCATGCCCTTGCGCGACGCCTGGTTCGCCATCTCGTGGAGCACCGCACCGATCTGCGTGCCCGCCCCCGGCTCGAAGGCGGCCAACTGGCTCATCACCACGTGAATGTTCGAGCGGCTGTTGCTGCGCGGGAGATACCGCCGCAGCCCGGCATCGAACAACCCCACCGCCACCGCGTCGCGCTGCAGCAGGATCAGGTAGGTGAGACAGGCGGCGAGCTGCTTGCCGTAATGCAACTTGCTGACCCGGCCGGAGGCGTAGCGCATCGATTCGCTGCCATCGAGGAGCACCTGCGCCACGAAGTTGGTCTCCTGCTCGTATTGCTTGACGAAATAGCGGTCCGTGCGCCCGAGGACCTTCCAGTCGAGATGCCGCAGGTCGTCGCCTTGCGCGTACTCGCGATGCTGCGCGAACTCGGTGGCGAACCCGAAGAACGGCGATCGGTGCTCGCCCGCGAGGTAACCCTCCACCACCTGCCGCGCGTGCAATCCCAGCACCTCGGCCTGCGCGAGCGCGTGGGAATCGAGCAGTTCGTCGGAGTTCGAAGCGGACATGATGGAGGAACGGCGGGCGGAGGACGGGGCACTACTTCAGGACGGGACCGCGGATGCCCGGGCGCCGCCACTTTGCGCCACGGCCTGCCAGGCGGCGCGCAAGGTCGCGAGACTCTTCCGCGCGATGACGTCGGCCCCTTCCTCGAACAGGAAGACCTCCACCGAGACGTGCCCGTCGTAGCGCACCGACGCGAGCGCCTGCGCGATGGGGCGGAAGTCGACCTCACCGAATCCCGGTCCCTTCAGGTTGCGGTCGTTGGCATGAAAATGGGCGAACCCGCCCGCCGATTCCGCGATGATCTGCGGGATCGGCACGGACTCGGAACTCATGGCCTTCACATCGAGGATGATCTTCGCCGCCGGGCTGTCGAATTGGTGCGCGAACCGACGGGAGTCGGCGGCGGTGTTCAGGAAGTCCGTCTCGGAGGGCGCGAGGGGTTCGAGGCACATCACCACTCCCTGGTCCTCCGCCTCGCGGATCACGTCGCGGAACACACCGGTCGCCCACTCCCAAGCCTGGC
The DNA here is from genome assembly GCA_964647675.1 of uncultured Verrucomicrobiota bacterium. Taxonomy (GTDB): domain Bacteria; phylum Verrucomicrobiota; class Verrucomicrobiia; order Limisphaerales; family CAIMTB01; genus CAIMTB01. Next base: position 1,099 of record CAZYJB010001034.1, read on the forward strand.
CCACACTCACGCCCGGCATCAGGCTGCGCTGCTTCGGCGATCCGAAGACCAGGATGGAGCCCTGCATCGCCGCGCAGGCGCGCACCATGGCGCGGAGGTACTGCGCCGTCCGCTCCCGCACCGCGGCGTCCGGATGCGTGACATGGAACCCCTCGGTCTGCGCGAGCAACCAGTGCAGACCGGCCACCTTGAGCCCATGGCGGTGCACGGTGTCGCGAATGCGCGCGAGTTCCGCGGGACCGAGATCGGTGATGCGCGGCGCCAGCGTGAAAGGCGCGATCTCCATTGCGTCATAACCGACCCCGGCGGCGTGGCGGCACGCATCGTCGAGGGTCCAGCCCTGGTAGATCTCATTGCAGATGGCAAAGGGCACGCGCGCATGTTCTCGATCCCGCCCCGCGAGCGTCGAGGGAAATACTCGGCGGAAAACGGAGCCCGGTCATGGACCGCGGAGGCTTGCCGCGTCCGTAGCCGACGCCGTGCCGGCGGCGCTCGACCGCTCCAGCAACCCGATTCGCCACGCCATTCGCCACGCCATTCGCCACGCCATTCGCCACGCCATTCGCCACGCCATTCGGCGCGAGTTGCACGTTCGCGACTACGAGAACCCTTCGCCGGCTTGCCACTCCCGCGACACGCCCCCAATAGTCCCAGCCGTGGCAACCGTGAAAAACGCGTTGAACGCCCTGCCGGAACCCGGACCCGGCGGCAGCCTCGGAACCCATCAGAAGGCGCTCCAGGTCAATCTCGACCCTACCAAATACGGCGCCTTCGCCGAAATCGGAGCCGGACAGGAGGTGGCGCGCTGGTTCTTCCGCGTGGGCGGCGCGTCGGGCACGATCGCCAAAACCATGTCGGCCTACGACATGACGGTCAGCGACGCGATCTATGGTCCGTCCGACCGCTATGTCTCGCGCTCACGCCTCCAGCAGATGCTCGACCACGAGTTCAATCTCCTGGTCGAGCGCCTGGCGTGCAAGCGCGGCACCACGAC
>CAZYJB010001035.1:0-2090 GCA_964647675.1 uncultured Verrucomicrobiota bacterium
CGGCGAACTGCCCGGCGCCGCCGGTCTGCTTCTTGTGGCGGTACTTGGATTCACCGCGACCGCGGATGGTCTCGCGGTAGGGAATGCGCGGTGCGCCGAGATCGAAGTCCACCTTGTACCGGCGCTTCAAGCGCTCGGAGACGATCTGGAGGTGGAGTTCACCCTGGCCCGAAAGGACGGTCTGATGCAGGGCCGAGTCAACGTGGTAGTGGAAGGTGGGATCCTCGTCGTGCAGGGCGGCGAGGCCGGCGGCCAGTTTGTCCTCCTCGCCCTTGACCTTGAGCTTGAGCGCAAGGTGCACGTTGGGCTTGGGAAAGACGACCTTCGGCAGCGCCACGATACGCTTCGCGCTGCACAGCGTGTTGCCTGTGTGCGTGTCGCGCAGTTTCACCGCGGCCCCGATGTCGCCGGCATTGAGGGTGTCCACCGAGGTGCGGTTCTTCCCCGTGAGGCTGTAGATCTGTCCCAGGCGTTCGGTGATCTTGCGATCGGAATTGTAGAGGTCCTGGCCCATGCGCACGGAACCCGAGTAGACGCGGAACAGGGAAAGGTCGCCGAACTGGTCCTCGTGGGTGGTCTTGAAGACGTAGAGCACCGGGTCATCGCCGTTGAGGGCCACTTCGACCGCACCTCCCGTGGCGTCCAGCGCGCCAATTTTCATGCGGTCGACCGGCGACGACCCGTACTTGGCGATGAAATCCATCAGGCGCGCGACTCCGACGTTGCGCTCGGCGGAGGTGAAGAACACCGGGATGAAGGCCTGCTTCTGCAGCGCCGTGTGCTCCCCGGCGCGCAATTCCTCTTCCGTGAGGCTTCCCTTCTCGAAGAACTTCTCCATCAACGCATCGTCGGCTTCGGCGGTGTACTCGATCAGCTCGCGGTGCCATTTCCCGACCCGCTCCTTCCATTCCCCTTCCGCCGGTGATTCCTGGTACTTCCCTGACCCGTCGGTCGCATACGTCACGATCTCGCTGCGCATCACGTCGAGCTCCCGGTTGAACCCCGCACCGGGATTCAGCGGCCAGGTCAGGGGGAAAACGCGCGCGCCGAACCGCGCGCGCAGGGACTCCAGGATCGTGTCCGGCTGGATGCCGTCGCGATCGCAACCGTTGACCACGAGGATTTTCGGAATGCCGTAGTGCGTGGCATACCTCCACGCCGTGTCGGTCCCCAGTCCGGCGCCGTGTTGCGCATGCACCACCACCAGCGCGAAGTCGCCCACCTGCAGGGCCACGAGGGCCTCGCTGATGAAGTCCATGTAGCCGGGGGGTGTCGATGAGGTTGAACTTCCGACCCAGCCACTCGCAGTGCAACGGCGTGGCATGGATGGAGATCTGATGCAGCTTTTCCCCCGGATGATAGTCCGAGACGGACGTGCCGGCGGTTACCGAGCCCATGCGTCCAATCTCACCCGCCGTCGCCAGCATGGCTTCACAGAGGGTGGTCTTCCCGGACGTGGCATGCCCGACGACAGCGAAGTTGCGGATGTCCGAAGCCTGATAAGCTTTCATAGGGGTTTCGGGGAAGGTGACTTAATCGACCAACCCGATTTATCAGCCGACTCCGACCCCGGCCAAGCATGGATTGGCAAACGTTCACCGTTTGCCCGTCCGCAGGCTACCGGTCACCCGGGGTCGCCGGGGCCCCGGTCAGGCGGGTGACCACGGCCTGCAGCTCGCGGGCGGACGCCGGGATGGGCGTCGCGGAGGGCGGATCGGGCGGGCCGAAGGCGTAGCCGTAATAGGTGCGGTTGGCCTTCTGATCCAGAACCAGCGAGCCCCCCTCGATCGCCACGCCGCCGAACAGACCACCGGTGTCGGCGTAGACGAGGACGTCGGCGCCGGGCGACTGGGTCTTGGCTTCGTCCCCCACGGAACGCGGCCCATTGGTGATCCGAAGGCCCACCCCAAAGCGGAAGTTCTCGGCACGCAGCGCGGCGACCGCGGCGTCGGTCATCAGGAGGTGGAAGAACGTGGCTTTCTGCCAACCTGCCTGAAGGCCGACACTTCCCTCCCGCGCGCTGATGAACCGCGGCAGGCTCCACTGGCCATTCTCGCGGAAGAGCACCACTCCGGCGCCCTTCCGCGCGC
>CAZYJB010001036.1:0-2089 GCA_964647675.1 uncultured Verrucomicrobiota bacterium
GGGGCCCGCGGACTGGAGCACGTCGCGGGTGGGCGAGGGCTGGCGCACCGAATGGCGCACCCAGGTGAAGGCCACGGGTTCGGGCTGGTTTGCCGTGCGGGGTTGGGAGACGCATGCCGGGGACCGCCGACGCTTCGCGCATACCGCGGCGTGGTGGGTGGACGTGCCGGGCCGGCCGCTGAAACCTTCGCGCGCCGAGGCGGACTGGGGTGTCGCCCGCGCCGAGGCGGAGCTTCAGCGCAATCGCGGCGTGGTGCCGGAAGAGGGGCTCGAAGCCTACGAGACGGCCCTGGCCCGCTGGCGCGAGATTGCGGCGTCAGCGCGACCGTAGGAGCCCGGGGCGCGACGCCCGCCCGATTCATCGACTTTGTAATGTCGTCGCGCGAAATCCTCTAGTCGTGGTGTATGGAGAAACCGTCGACAGAGAGGTCGTGTCCGCGATGTGGCGGCGGCGGCGGCCGAGGGATTATGCACCCGCTGTCTGCTCTCGACGGCCGCCGCGCAGACGGAGGGGCCCGCGTCCGCGCGGGGTCCGGTGGAAGCTCCGTCCTTGGCGCGGGTCTCGGCGGCCTTTCCCCAGCTCGAGATCCTGGAACTGATCGGGATGGGCGGCATGGGCGCCGTGTTCAAGGCGCGGCAACCGCGTCTCGACCGAACAGTGGCGCTCAAGATCCTCCCCGAGGCGCTGGGGCAGGACGCGACGTTCTCGGAGCGTTTTCTTCGCGAGGCGCGACTGCTGGCACGGTTGAGTCATCCGCACATCGTGGCGGCGCATGATTTCGGCGAGGCCGGAGGTCTGTTCTATCTCCTGATGGAGTACGTGGACGGCGTGAACCTGCGCCAGGCCATGCGCTTGGGGAGGTTTACTCCGGCACAGGCACTCGCTCTTGTACCGCAGGTCTGCGAGGCGCTGCAGTTCGCGCACGACCGTGGCGTGATGCACCGCGACATCAAGCCCGAGAACATCCTCCTCGATGCCCGCGGCACGGCGAAGTTGGCCGACTTCGGCATCGCCAAACTGCTGGGCGACGGACGGCGGGATCCCGGACTGACGGTCACCGGCTCCGTCCTCGGTACGCCGCAGTACATGGCGCCCGAGCAGATTGAAAGTCCCGCCAACGTCGATCATCGCGCGGACATCTATTCCCTCGGCGTCGTCTTCTACGAGATCCTGACGGGCGAATTGCCGCTCGGACGGTTCGCCGCGCCCTCCAGCAAGACGCCCCTGGACGCGCGCATCGACGACATCGTCCTGCGCGCCCTGGCCAAGGAGCGGGAGTTGCGGCAACAGAGTGCGCACGAGGTGCGAACGGAGGTGGAGGGCGTGGCGCTCGATCCACGGATGGACCTCGGATGCGCGGACGGGCGTGGGGAGCAGGGGGAGGCGCTGAACCTCGTCTGCCCTTGGCCGACACCTCGCCGCGCTACCGGCTGTGGGGCGCTGGCGCTGCTCGCCATTCTCGCTGGGAGTTTCATCTTCGAGCAGCGGAATGGACTGGCTCTGCTCGTGCGCCAGGGCGCGATCGGTCTGACTGATTGGGGATCGCGATGGGTGACAGCGGGGACGTGGATGTTCCTTTTCGCATTCGGGGCTGCGGTGGTGTGGGTGGGCCGGGCGGGGTCGGATCTCTTCTCGGCATTCGGACGCCTCGAGGGATTTGCGCTTGGAAGGGGTGCGGGAGCGCGAGTGGCGGCAGCGGCCATGGCGTTGGTGATCGCGGAGTGGTTTGTGGTCGGGGGGTCCCTGACTGCGTCGGTGCCATTCTTGTTGAGACATCTGAGTGCCGGCGGAAGCTGGGAGATGGTCGCGCGCGGCGGTGCGGTGTTGGTTTACCCGATGCTGATGCTGGCGACCGTGGTGGCATGGACGGCACGAGAGAGGCGTAGAGTCGGCAGGGCATCTACCTCCGCGATGCCGGCGTGGTGTCTGCGTCTCGCACTCCTGAACCTGTTCCTTGCCGCCTTGGTGGGAGGGCTCGGAGCCTGGGGGCGGGGTGCCGACTATGCCTTCATCCCGAGTGGTTATTGGTTTCCGCCCTTTGTCCTGCCGGTCTGTCTGGCGTGGTGGAGTGGTCATCGCCGCTGGCGC
>CAZYJB010001037.1:0-2086 GCA_964647675.1 uncultured Verrucomicrobiota bacterium
GCCGGTTCGTCACGGATTTCCCGGGCTTCGTGGTGTACGCGGAGCGCATCCAGGGCGACGAACTGGAAGAGGTCATCTTCTATCAGTTGAAGGAGACGCGGAAGATCCTCGATGTGCGCGCACCGCGGGCGCGCCTGGAGATGGACGCGGCGGCCGGGAGCCTTCGGTTGGTGTTCTTCGAGGCACGCGTGCTGCAATGGTGGCCCGGCGAGTCCAGGGCAACCAACGCCATCGACGGGGCGGATGCACCGGCCGCGGCCGACGGCGATGCCGAAGGTTCGTGGCAGACGGGAACCAGCGGCGACCTGACCATCGAACTGACGCTGCCTTCGCGCGTCATCTCCGGCGGGTTGCCGTCGCTGAGCGACATGACCTGGTCCCAGTTGATCGCGGAACGCCGCGAGCTGCGCCGGTTGGGCATCGACGACGCCACGCCGATCGAAGTTCAGTTGCACCGGCAGCTCGCCTTCAGCTTCGCCTCGTTCGGTTTCGCACTGATCGGCATCCCCCTCGGCGTGCGCGCGCACCGGCGCGAAACCAGCGTGGGCATCGCGATGGCGATCGGGCTCGTGCTGGTCTACTACGCCTTCCTCATCGTGGCGCAGGCGCTGGAGTCGCGTCCCGAGACGTTGCCGTGGGTGATCGTCTGGATGCCGAACCTGGTGTTCCAGGGATTGGGCGCCTGGATGCTGTGGCGCGTGAATCGCGGGCGATAGGTGGGCTACCGCACCACGGGGAACGCCGAGATGCGCAATCGCGTGCAACCATAGGGCACCAGGGTGATCGCTTCGTCGGACGCATCGGCCAAATGTCCCTGGGGACGACTATGGGGCAGGGGACCGGCGCGGTGTTGGTAGAGCTGCCACTCCGGGATGCGCTTGCCGCGCGCCGGAATCTCGATTGGCGCGCCCTCGAGCGACCATGGGTAGGTGTCGGAGGGCTGGCGTCGGACCGGGACGAAGTGGTTGGTGGGGTTCCGCACCGCGGCCTCGAGCAGGCCGAAGTTCCACGGGTCCTTCGGGTGCACCTCGAAGTACTCACCGTAGGCGTCGTGCGGGGCAATCCGCCGCCAGTCCTCCCCGATGCGCAGCGCGTACACGAGTGGTCCGCGTTCCACCGCCACGGAGTTCTCGTGCCAGCGCGATACCTTCGCACGCGCCTCGAGAGCGAGTTCAAGACGATCGCCGGGATTCCAGACGCGGCGCAGGACGAGGAGTCCTCCCTCGGGCTCGTCTGCCATCGACTCGCCGTTGAGGCGAAGCGCTGCCGACACGGCCCATTCGGGGACGCGCAGTCTCAACGGAAACTCGACCGGACCCGAGGGCTCGATGCGGAAGCGCACCGTCTCTTCGAACGGATAGGTGGTGTCGGCCGTGATGCGGATGCTCGTCCTCGAGGTGCCCACCCGCGCGGTAACTTCCGACGGCCCGTGGACCAGCGCTGCGAGGCCGTGGTCGGCGGTCGCGAACCAGAGCGACTGCAGGAACTTGGGCCAGCCCTGGTGCATGTTGCAGGTGCAGCACGGGTAGCCAGTGAGGAGTCCGAAACAGCTATCGGTGCCGCCGTGGTAGTCTTCCTCGTAGAAGTTGCGGCGCGCGCGGGAACTGAGGACCTGGTTCGCGCTCTGGAAGTACTGCCGCGACGTGTAGTCAGGAGTGGTTTGCGCGGGCAACGCATTGTACGCGATGCGCTCCAGTTGATCTGCGAACGCGAGGTCGCCGGAGATGCCGAGTATCGTCTCGAGCGAGAACATCATCTCGACCACCGAACACAGCTCCACGCCCTGGGTGGGATCGGTGCCGTGCAGGGGTTCGTCGCCGCCGTACATGCCCTGCGGCTGTCCGTGCGCACGCTGGAGCGTGGCGAGGCCGGTGCGCACGGAATCGAGCAGGGCCGCATCGCGTTGGAGCTGGAAATAGACGCCCGGCTCCTTGATGCCTTGTGCGAGATTGACGCAGTGGAAGGCCTGGAGCTGGTCGACGCTGAGCCGGCGGATGATATCGCGGCGGAAGGGGTACCGGTTGCCCACGTTGTCCGGGTAGAGATGCGCCAGGTCGGGGGAAGGTTCGGGGCGCGTGTTGGCGAG
>CAZYJB010001038.1:0-2085 GCA_964647675.1 uncultured Verrucomicrobiota bacterium
AGCGATTGAAATCCGGCGTCGGCGGCGGAAAGGGAGAGGCCGGAGGTGAGGGCCGCTAGACCAACGACCGCGGCAAGAGACTGGATGGGCGTGCTCATGGGAGGCGCAAGGGTGGGAAACTGCCCGCGGGAAGCAAGTCCCGAGACCTGCCCAGGTACTCTTCGGACGCCGGGTCGAAGGGATGGGCTCGCGCCCATTCGTGGAGGCCTCCGAAGACTTCCTCGAAAGCCCACGGATCCTCGAGCGCGTCGACGTGCAGGCGCACCGAGGTTTCGGGTGACACACGCGCCATGTCGGCGCGACTGCGCGCGCGACGTCGAGGTGCTGGGGCTGGTGCAGGAGTTTCCGGTGCGTCACCATCAGGTCCTCGTGCTGGCAGAGCGACGAGGTCGGCCGCCACTGGGTCCAGCGCTCCTGGTGAAACCCGGAATCGAGCACGCTGCCCACCATGCCGATGACCACACACTTCCTGGGGGCGCTCGCCGTCATGCGAGCCAGCCTCGCCCACCACCGAGCAGCGCCAAGCGGGATGTCGGCACGGACCCCTCGTGTCCCGGTCCAACCCGCCGGTTTCTGTCACGGTGCTGCGGCTCGTTCCGGCCGTGGGCCTCTGGCACGCTCCGTGCCCGAGCCCACCCTTGATCGCGATCGATGGTTCCCAAGGCGAACGTTGCGGACAAATCCCCCGCACCGGCCTCGCCCCGTCGCTGATCACCCGTCGCGCCGTGCGGTTCACGCACCTCCGCGCGGGACGCTCCCGGCCCGGGCTCCCGCGCCAGCGCCTCACCCTGTTCGCGTTCCTTCTACACTCGTTCTTTCCGCTGCTCGCGCGGATGGGCTACCGCACGTCGATCGCGCTCGATCGCCCGGGGTTCTCCCCAGTCGGGCGCCGCGGTCTGGACCATCGACTTCCCTCCCTGCCCCCAGCCATGAACCAGCAAGACCTCATCCGACTCGGGGTGCCGCACGGCGAAGCCATCCGTCGCGGCATCGATTTCATCAGTCGCTACATCTTCAAGGGCCTGCCCAGGGACCGGCTCCCCGCGGAGGTGGAGGCGGTGGTGAAGGCGCCCGCGTCGTTCACTGACGACCCGCTGCGCGGCGAATTCGCCAAGGCGCTGCTCCGTGCGCCGGCCCCGCTGCGCACGGGGTCGGCATCCGCTCCCTGGCGCCAATGGGGCGAAGGCCTCGAGCCGGAAGCCGTCAACCAACTGGCACGCGCCTGCCAATTGCCGATCTCCGCGGCGGGCGCCCTGATGCCCGATGCTCACCTCGGCTACGGACTGCCCATCGGCGGCGTCCTGGCCACTCAGGACGCGGTCATCCCCTACGCGGTCGGCGTCGATATCGCCTGTCGCATGAAGCTCTCCGTGCTCGACTGGCCGATGCGCGATCTCGACCGCCGACGCGATCGCCTCACGCGCGCCATCGAGGAGGAGACCCGCTTCGGCGTGGGCGCCAAGTTCCAGGACCGCCGCCAGCACGAGGTCATGGACGCCGACTGGTCGGTCAGCCCGGTCACGCGTCAGAACCGCGACCGCGCCTGGGCCCAGCTCGGCACCAGCGGCAGCGGAAATCACTTCGTCGAATTCGGCGTGTTCACCAACGCGGACACGATCGGCAGCCTGCCGCCCGGCGAGTACGTCGCGCTCCTGAGCCATTCAGGAAGCCGCGGCTCCGGCGCCGCCGTCTGCTCGCACTACAGCAAGGTCGCCATGCAGCAACACCCCGACCTGCCGCGTGAAGTGAAGCACCTGGCCTGGCTCGGTCTCGATTCCGAGGCCGGCCAGGAATACTGGGCGGCCATGGAGCTCATGGGACGCTACGCCGCGGCCAACCATGCGCTCATCCACCAGCACATCACCGAGCACCTCGGCGTCGCGGTCCTGCTCGACGTCGAGAACCACCACAACTTCGCGTGGAAGGAACGCCACGTCATCGACGGCGCCGAACGCGACGTCGTCGTGCATCGCAAAGGCGCAACCCCCGCCGGCGAAGGCGTGCTCGGCATCATTCCGGGTTCCATGGCCTCGCCCGGGTTCCTCGTGCGCGGCAAAGGTTGCGCGGCGTCGCTGAATTCCGCCT
>CAZYJB010001039.1:0-2084 GCA_964647675.1 uncultured Verrucomicrobiota bacterium
GGGGCGCGGCGCTCAAGGGACGCCTCAGGGTGAACCGGCCACCACACGCCACGCAGCTGCCATCGGTCAGTTCGTATTCGTAGAGGGGCATGAGGTTCGCCAGGTCAATTCGTTGGCCACAGCATAGACGCACGCCGACGCCGCATCCAGCAGGGAGTCCCCCCGCCGATTCGCCCGCGCCGCCCGTCCACCGGCTGCTCGCCCGCCCGCCGCAGCCGGGATGCGCTTGCGCGTTCCACGGCGTTCCCCGCATAACGAAGCACCCTCTTCGTCGCTCGCCGCCCCAGATCACCCTGCGACGCACGCATCTTTGACCTCCCCACCCGTCGCCTGTTAACCACGGCCATGCGTTCGTCCCGCCGCCGCCATGCCAGCCCGCTCCCGGCCCTCGCCATCGTTCACCTGGCCGTGCTGTCCGCCCTCGCCGCCGCGCCAAAAGACCTGCCCGTCGCCCCCGCCACGGCCACCGGATTGAAGCCCGCGCTCCACGACTGGCTCGTGCGCGGCACCCAGGAGTCCTCGTCCGTCACGCGATCCGCCGACGGTTCGCGCGTGCACCTCGCGAATGGACTCCTGCGCCGCACGTTTCTGCTCACCCCCAACGCCGTCACCCTCGGCGTCGATAACCTCATGACCGGCGAAGCCATGGTGCGCGCGGTCGAACCCGAGGCGGTGATCACTCTCAACGGCCAGTCCCACGCCGTGGGCGGACTCGCCGGGCAGCCCGACCGCGCCTATCTCACCGAGGAATGGATCGGGGCCCTGACGAACGTTCCCGGCGCGTTCCAATTTACCGGTCTCACCACCGGCGTGCCCGAAGCCTGGCTCGACTGGAAACGCACGCGACCCGGACAGCCGCTCGCCTGGCCGCCCGCCGGCCAACGCGTGTCCCTTCAATTCACCGGCACCACCGACGCCACGCGCGGCGTCGTCGTCACGGTGAACCACGAGATCTACGACCAGGTCCCCGTGCTCGGCAAATGGCTCACCCTCAGCAATGGCACGACGTCAACGCTGGTGCTGGACCGTCTCGCCGTGGAACGCCTCGCGCTCGTGGAAGCGGAGTCCGCAGTCGACGAACGCCCCGACCTCGCCTGGCGCACGCCGCCCGTCACGGTCCTCAGCGATTACATGTTCAAGGGCATGGACACCGTGACCGGGAATCAGATCGGCCGCTGGCTGCCGGACACCAACTACGTCACACAGGTTTCCTACCCACTCAAAACCCCCTGCCTGCTGACCTGCGAACCACCCCTCGGACCCGGCCTCACGATCGAACCGGGACAGACTTTCACGTCCTTCCGTTCCTGGCTGGTCGTGCATGATTCCTACGACCGCGAGCGCCAGGGCCTCGCCACGCGTCGCGCGCATCGCACGCTCGCGCCGTGGAGCACCGAAAGCCCGATCATGATGCATGTGCGCAGCGCCGACCGCGCCGCGTTCCGCAACGCGGTCGACCAGTGTGCGGAGGTGGGATTCGAAATGATCATCTACACCTTCGGCAGCGGCCTGAATGCCGAGAGCGACGACCCCGCCTATGTCGCGCGCATCAAGGAGGACGTCGACTACGCGCGCGCCAAGGGCATCCAGGTCGGCGCCTACTCGCTCTTCAGCAGCCGGCGCATCGACGACGTCAACGACGTCATCAACCCCGCCACCGGCAAGACCGGCGGCGCCATCTTCGGCAACGCGCCCTGCCTCGCCAGCGAATGGGGCATCCGCTATCTCGCGCGTCTGAAGAACTTCTTCGAGAAGACCGGCCTCGACCTCCTCGAACACGACGGCCCGTATCCGGGCGATGTCTGCGCCTCCACCTCCCACCCCGGACACCGCGGAACTGCCGATTCGCAGTGGGTCCAGTGGCAGATGAGCCGCGATCTCTACGCCTGGTGTCGCGCACGCGGCATCTACATCAACCAGCCCGATTACTACTTCTTCGCCGGCGGCAACAAAACCGCCATGGGCTACCGCGAGTCGAACTGGTCCCTGCCGCGCGCACAGCAGTTCATCCACGCGCGCCAGCACATCTACGACGGCACCTGGACCAAACCGCAGACCGCCGGGTGGATGTTCGTTCCTCTCAC
>CAZYJB010001040.1:0-2084 GCA_964647675.1 uncultured Verrucomicrobiota bacterium
ACGACGATCACGATCAGTAGTCTGGCCGGCCTCGCGGCCGCCACCGCGCCCACGTCCGTCACCGCCGCGACGCCCGTCAACGGCTGGCTGGCCTGGCGCGGACCCGAGCAGTCCGGCGTCTCGCGCGAGACCGGGCTGCCCGCGAAGATCGGCTCGGCCTCCGAGGCGCTCTGGGTCGCGGAATGGGGCGGCCAGTCGACCCCGGTGATCGCCAACGGGAAGCTGTACATCAATGGCTTCAAGGACGACGGCCCCGACCTGCAGGAGGGGGTCGCGTGTCTGGACGCCGAGACCGGAAAACTGCTCTGGAAACGCACGGCGAACGACTTCATCAGCGACACCATTTACCTGCGCTACTCCACGTCGTCCCCCACGGTCGATCCCGCCACCGGCAATGTCTTCGTGCAGGGCACCCAGGGCATCCTGGCTGCCTACACCCCGGACGGCGGCGAGGTGTGGAAGCATTCCCTCATGGAGAAGTTCGGGCGCCTCACGTTCCCGAACAGCCGCACGGCCTCGCCGCTCATCGACGGCGATCTCGTGATCACGCGCGGCATCACCAGCAACTGGGGCGCGCAAGGTGCCGCCGGTGATCGCTTCTACGCCTTCGACACGCGCACCGGCGAGCTGGTGTGGTCCTCCAGCCCGGGCGGTCGCCCGATGGATAATTCGTTCTCGCACCCCTACCTGACCTGGTTCCGCGGCAAGCGCGTGTTCATCTCGGCGCTCGGCGACGGCACGGTGGTCTGCGTCAACGCACGCACCGGCGAGGCGATCTGGCGCGTCCCGCTGGCCAAGGCCGGCATCAATGCCACCGTGCTGGTGCACAACAATGACAAGGTCATCTCCATCTTCGGCACACCCTACGAACCGGGGCAGTTGGTGGCCTTCCGGCTCCCCGACGTCGAACCGACCAATGCGCTGACCGGCCCGGTGGTGGTCGAGCGGCAGGCGGTCGAGCTGTGGAGCAATCCCGACATCTCCACCTCCACCAGTTCGCCCATCCTGGTCGGCGACCGCCTCTACGTGACGCGGGAGAAGGGCAGCCTGGTGGCCGTCGATGCCAACAACGGCAAGGTCGCCTGGTCCTTCCAGCTCGGCATCGAGCAGCGCAATGCCTGCCCGCTCTACGCGGATGGGCGCCTCTACGCGCCCATCCTCGACGATCCGGCCGGCAAGGATAAGGGCGACTCCGGTGAGGCCGGTTCCAAGGGCGGCTTCTACATTCTCGCGGACAAGGGAGACGCCGCCGAGTTGCTCAGCCATATCGAGCTCGACGGGCGCTGCTTCGGTTCGCCGGTCGCCTACAACGGCAAGATCTACCTGCAGACCACGCGCAAACTCTATGCCTTCGGCAAGGCTGGCAACAACCCGGGCCTGCCCGCGCCCAAGCCAGAACCCGCCGCGCCCAAACCCGGTCCGGCCACCCAGCTCCAGATCGTGCCGTCGGAGGTCGTCCTGCATCCCGGACAGACCGCCTCCTTCCGCGTTCGCAAGCTCGACGCCAACGGTCTCTTCGTGAGCGACGTGACCGAGGTGAGCGCAGTGAAGTGGGCGAAGTACATCCCGCCCACCGCCCTGGTGAAGGCCACCATGGACGGGACCTTCGACGCCCAGGGCCGGCTCGTGGCTGCCAAGGATGCGAAGATCTCGGCGGGCGCCTACGAGGCCGACCTCGGCGGGCTCAAGGGCTACATCCGCGGCCGCATGCTGCCGTACCTGCCCATCCGCGAGGATTTCGAATCGTACGACCTGGCCTCCCTCACCACCAACACGGTGGAGGCGCCGACCAAGTTCGCCTATCCGCCGCTGCCCTGGATTGGCGCGCGGTTCCGCTTCGAGGTGCGCGACGTGGAGGGCACGAAGGCGCTGACGAAGACCATCGATAACAAGTTGTTTCAGCGCGGCACCGCGTTTATCGGCGAGCCCGACATGAAGAACTACACCATCACCGCCGACGTTCGCAGCGAGGGCAGCCGGCGCAAGATGTCGGAGGTCGGCGTGGACAACCACCGCTACATCGCCGTGCTCAAGGACGAGCAGACGGTGCGGGACCGCCTCAAGCGGGCCTACACCACGCTGGA
>CAZYJB010001041.1:0-2081 GCA_964647675.1 uncultured Verrucomicrobiota bacterium
CGGTGCGGTCCTCCGACTCGCCGAACCCGAGCCCAAGCGGGTGGTGATCCTCGTGACGCGGGAACACCATTGTCTCGCCGACATCCTGGTGCGCCACACCTACCGCGAACTCCCGGCCAGCGTGCTGGCGGTGGTGGGCAACCATCCCGACCTCGGCGAACTGGCGCGCCGCTTCGATCTCCCGTTCCACCACGTCCCGCACGAAGGCCTCACCCGCGATCAGCACGAGGCCGCCCTGTTCGAGGCGATCACGCCGTACCAACCGGAGTTTCTCGTCCTCGCCAAATACATGCGCGTCCTCGGACCCCGCTTCGTCGAACGCTTTCCGTCGCGCATCATCAACATCCATCACTCCTTTCTGCCGGCCTTCGCAGGCGCACGCCCGTACCACCAGGCCTTCGACCGCGGCGTCAAGGTCATCGGCGCCACCGCCCACTTCGTCACGGAACAGCTCGACGAAGGCCCGATCCTCGTGCAGCACGTCATGCCCGTGGACCACACCCACGCCGCGGCGGACCTGCAACAGGCGGGGCGCGACGTCGAGCAACTGGTGCTCGCACGGGCGCTGCGCCTGGTGTTCGAGGACCGCGTGTTCCTGTGCGGACATCGCACGGTGATCTTCGACTGAACCGATCCCTCACCCTCCCAATCCCCATCGACCCATCTTTCCGCCATGGAATCCTGTCCGCTCCGCACCACGGTCATCGGCTCCTACCCCTTCCCCGGCTGGCTCGAGTTCGCCTCGCAGCACCTCGACCGGTTCGGCCCCGACGATCTGGCCGAACTGCAGGAGGACGCGGTGATCACCGCGCTGCACGATCAGCAGGCCGCGGGTCTGGATGTGGTGACCGACGGGGAACAGACGCGACTCGACTTCAATCTGAGCTTCTACGGCTACATCCAGGGCATCGATCTCGAGTCCTCGCCGCCGCGGCGCTTCGGCCCGCCTGCGCATGATCAGCGTGGAAAACATGCCGTCGTGGCCGAGTTGCGTGCGCCGCGCGGCCTCGGGGCGGTCGAGGAGTTCCGGCGCCTGCAGCGTCTGGCCGCCGTTCACCTTCCTCCCGGGGTTACCCTCAAAGCCTCCGTCCCCGGACCCTACACGCTTTCGGGCCGGCTCCTGCCCAATCCCGCGCTCGGGTATCCCGACCGCTGGGCGCTGGCCGAGGCGTTGCTGCCCATGGTGCGCGCCGAACTGGAGGCGCTGGTGGCGGCGGGCTGCCGCGAGATCAGCATCGATGAACCCAGCATGTCCTGTTACGCCCACCGCGAAGACCCGCGGCGATTCGTCGACTTCTTCAACCGCACAACCGCGCCCATCGTGGGCCGCGCACGCGTGTGCACGCACCTTTGCTTCGGCAATTACAAGGCGCGCGCCGTGGGCCCGCGGCTCATCGCGCCGATGTTCCCCGCCTTTCTCGACTTCACCTGCGACGAAATGCACGTGGAGATGGCCAGCCGCGAATTCGCCGAGCTGGAGATCCTCCGCGCCATCGCGCAGCGCTTCGATGTGGCGGTGGGCATCGTCGACGTGAAGAGCTATTACCTCGAGACGCCCGAAGACATCGCGCGGCGCGTGAAGCGCTGCCTGGAGTTCGCGCCCGCGCACCGACTCGCCTTCGCACCCGACTGCGGTCTCAGTCAGACGGCGCGCTGGGCGTCGCGGCGCAAGCTCGCGAACATGGTGGCCGGCGTGAAGGCCGTGCGCCGCGAACTCGGCCTCGCGAACGCCTGAGCCGGAACCATGCCGTGGCAGAAAAGGCATGGGCACGCGAAGGCGCGAAGACCGCGAAGGACGACGAACACAACTGAAGTGCGGTACGCGTACCTTTCGGTTCGCTGCGACCCAGGGCGGCATTCACCACTTGTCTGCGCGTCTCTCTCCATGGTCTTTGCGTCGTTGCGACTGAGCGTGAGGTCAGTCTCTGTCCTTCACGTGCATCGATCGGGCTGAGAGCACCTGCCTGGTACCCGGCCCGGCCCGGTGCGCGGCGCTCCGACGGAACGCCACGCGCAGCTCCCGGTTCACACGCCGCGGAACGCCTCGTTCATCGAGTGTCCTTCACCGAGGCCGGCGAGCA
>CAZYJB010001042.1:0-2080 GCA_964647675.1 uncultured Verrucomicrobiota bacterium
ATGCATGCGTTGATGCGAATCGAGGATCCCTATTCGTCCATCGACCGGTTGCGCATTCCGAAGCTCATGCTCAATGCCACCGGCGACCAGTTCTTCCTGCCGGATTCGTCGCAGTTCTATTTTGACGATCTGCCTGCGCCGAAGTTCCTGCGCTACGTGCCGAACGCGGATCATTCGTTGAAGGGCAGCGATGCCTACGAAACGCTGCTGGCCTGGCACCAGGTGATCCTCTCGGGCCGGCCGTTCCCGCGCTTCACCTGGAAGCATGGGAGCCGCGGTGCCCTGCGCGTCGCTGCGACCGACCGGCCGGTGGAGGCAAAACTCTGGCAGGCCACGAATCCGAAGGCGCGCGATTTCCGCGTCGAAACCCTGGGCGCCGTGTGGAAGTCGGAGCCGGTCACGGGTTCGGACCGCGGTGTTTTCGCGGCGCAGGTCGCGGCGCCGGCGGAGGGTTGGACCGCCTATTTCATGGAACTCAGCTTCGACGTGGGAGCGGCGACGCGTCTCAAGCTCACCACGGATGTCAGGGTGACGCCGGACACTCTCCCGCATCCGGCGCCGAAGCCGCGGCCGGTGCCGTGAGGTCGGTGCTCTGATCGGACACCGAATCGCGAGTCGGATCTCGCGACCCAATCCGCGGGGGAAGGGGCGATGGGCAGGGGCCTGGTCCTGACCGAAGACCCTGACCGCGAAGCGAGTCGGGCCGCAGGCCCGAGAGGGAACGGGAGTGGCACTCGCTCCCAAGCCGAGAGTCGAGCACCGCCTGGACGGCGACGACTACGGCGCGAGGATCACGACCGCGGCAGCGTGATGCCGGTCTGGCCCTGGTATTTGCCGCGGCGGTCGGCGTAGGAGCGTTCGCAGGGGGACTCGGCCCGCAGGAAGAGCACCTGGGCGAGGCCTTCGTCGGCATGGATGCGGGCCGGCAGAGGCGTGGTGTTGGAGATCTCCAGGGTCACGTGCCCCTCCCATTCGGGTTCGAGCGGCGTGACGTTCACGATGATGCCGCACCGCGCATACGTGCTTTTGCCCAGGCAGACCGTGATGACATCGCGGGGGATGCGGAAGTACTCGACGCTGCGCGCCAGCGCGAACGAATTCGGGGGCACGATGCAGCTGTCGCCGGTGATGTCGACGAACGAGCGCGGATCGAATTCCTTGGGGTCGATCACGGTGTTGAACACATTGGTGAACACCTTGAACTCGCGGGCGACGCGCAGGTCGTAGCCGTAGCTCGAAAGGCCGTAGCTCACCACCGCGGCGCCGGTCTCGTTCCGCTTCACCTGGTTCTCCACGAACGGCTCGATCATCCGCTGTTCGCGGGCAAGGCGCCGGATTTCCTGGTCGCTGAGAACACTCATGGCGGGGGGCAGGCGCGCGGTGGTGGAAGGATCAACGGTAGGGCTGGTGAAGTTCGACGGGCTTCTCCTTCTTGGAGCGCATTTTCAGGTTGAGCATCTCGACGCCAACCGCGAAGGCCATGGCGAAGTAAATGTAGCCCTTCGGGATGTGCTGGTGGAAGCCCTCGGCGACCAGCATGGCGCCGATCAGGATCAGGAACGCCAGCGCCAGCATCTTGATCGTCGGGTGGCGCTCGACGAAGGCGCCGATCTGGTTGACGAAGATCAGCATGACCGCCATGGCGATGACCACCGCAGCGATCATGACCGGGACCCGGTTGGTCATGCCAACGGCGGTGATGACGGAATCGAGGGAGAAAACGATGTCGAGGAGCAGGATCTGGACAACCACGGCGGTAAAGGTCGGAGCCACTTTGGCCGAGGCCGAGCCGTCCTCACCCTCGAGTTTCTCATGGATCTCGAACGTGCTCTTGGCCAGCAGGAAAAGGCCGCCGACGATGAGCACCAGGTCGCGGCCGGAAATGGCGACCTTCAACCCCAGGAGTGTGGCCTCGAAGAACGGCTTTTCGAGCCGCGCCACCCAGGCGATGCCGAAGAGCAGGATGATGCGGGTGATCAGGGCCAGCGCCAGGCCGACCTTGCGGGCCTTCGCCTGCTGTTCCCGGGGGAGTTTCCCTGCGAGAATCGAGATGAAGATCAGGTTGTCGATGCCGAGCACG
>CAZYJB010001043.1:0-2079 GCA_964647675.1 uncultured Verrucomicrobiota bacterium
TAGCCCGACTTTCGCAACTGGACGAGATTCCCGGTGATTTTGGCGGGTGCAGCGCCTGAAAATGCCAATGAAGTTTGGGCTTTCGGGTCTCCAAAGCCGTTTGGTGCAGACCTACCGTCTTCCCGGATTGGGCCTCGAGCGCGTAGACTCTGGCGTCGATCTACATGGCCAGCGCGTTTCTCCACGTCCACCGGCGGCACAAGAACGGCAAAGAACACTGTTACTGGAGCATCGCTGAGAAGGTGCGGGTCAGCCGCGGGCGCTGGGTCCAGCGCCAACTGCTCTATCTTGGCGAGATCAACGACAGCCAGCGGGCAGCCTGGACCAAACTCATCGATGTCTTCGACACCGCCGCCGATCGCACGGCGGAGCTGGCTCTGTACCCCGCGGGTCGTGAGGTCCCTGACCACGCCGCCCACTACGGGGTGCAAGTCTGCCTGAAGGACTTCAGTCTGCGGCGCCCTCGTCAGTGGGGCGCGTGTTGGATCGGGTGTCGGTTATGGGAGCAACTGCAACTGGACGCGTTCTGGGCCGAGCGACTGAACGATTCACGCGAGGGAACCCGTTGGCGGCACGTGTTGCAGACGCTGGTGATCTATCAGTTGGTCGATCCGGGCAGCGAATGGCGGCTGCATCGCCAATGGTTTCACGACAGCGCGCTGGCGGACTTGTTGGACGAGGACTTCGCGCTGGTGGAGAAGGACACCCTCTACCGCTGCCTGGACCGGATCACGGAACATCGGCCCGCCTTGTTCCAACATCTGCGCGCGCGTTGGGAGGACTTGTTCGGGGTGAAGTTCGAGGTGTTGCTCTATGACCTGACGAGTACCTACTTCGAGAGCGATCCACCGTTCGCCGAGGGTGACAAGCGTCGGTACGGCTATAGCCGGGACAAGCGTCCGGACTGCGTGCAGGTGGTGCTGGCTCTGGTGGTGACTCCGGAGGGCTTCCCCCTGGCGTACGAGGTGATGGCAGGCAACACCGCCGACAAGACGACGTTGCGAGGCTTCCTGCAGAAGATCGAAAGCCTGCACGGCAAAGCAGAGCGGATCTGGATCATGGATCGAGGGATCCCGACGGAGGAGGTTCTGGCCGAGATGCGCGCCAGTGATCCGCCCGTGTCGTATCTGGTGGGGACGCCCAAGGGACGCCTGACGCGCTATGAACAGAAGCTTCAGGACCGCCCGTGGCAGGAGGTGCGCGAGGGCGTCACGGTCAAACTCCTGCCGCAGGACGGCGAAGTGTACGTGCTGGCCGAGAGTCGGGACCGGGTAGGCAAGGAACGGGCGATGCGACGCCGGCAGCTCAAAGGGCTCTGGGCCCGGTTGAAGGAACTTCGAGACAAGGACCTCAAACGGGACGATGTGTTGGTCAAACTGGGTTCGGCCAAGCACCAGTTCCCCGCGGGGTGGCGGTTGGTCAAGGTCACGGTCAGCAAGGACGACCCTCGAACGGGTCGCCCGAGCCTGGCGTTCACACTTCGGCGCCAGAAGCTGCGGGAGGTCCGCCGGCGAGAGGGGCGGTATCTGCTGCGCAGCAACCTGCCGGCGGAGGATCCGGCCCGGTTGTGGCAGTTCTACATCCAACTCACCCAGGTCGAGGCGGCCTTCAAGGACCTCAAGCAGGACGTCGGGTTGCGCCCCATCCATCACCAACTCGAACATCGCATCGAAGCCCACGTGTTCGTGGCATTCCTGGCCTATTGCCTGCACGTGAGCCTTCGCCATCAGTTGAGGGCCAAAGCGCCCGGACTGACCCCGCGGGCGGTGCTGGAAAAGTTCGCGGCCATCCAAATGCTCGACGTGCACTTTCCCACCACCGATGGCCGAGAGTTGATCTTCCAACGCTACACTCAGCCCGAACGCGATCACCGAATGCTGCTGGCCCAATTGGGATGGGAACTGCCGCCCCAATCGCCACCGCGCATCACCGCCAAAGGCGAAATGGTGCCCAGCTAAAACGGCTCCCCTGGCTTAGATCGGGCGAGGTCTCGCTTTTGGTGCAGACCTTTGGACCCGGTGGCCGCATTCCCAACCACTTGCCCACGACCATCGGGTCCAGTTGCGAAAGTCGGGCTAG
>CAZYJB010001044.1:0-2077 GCA_964647675.1 uncultured Verrucomicrobiota bacterium
GGGAAAGGCGAGCCCTTCGGCTGCGGTGGACGGACGCGCGTCGGGTGCCGGCCGCGTTCCAGCCCGGCGCACGGACCGATCGTTTTGATTGAAGCTGTGGGGCGTCGAGACGGCGATGCTGGCGGAGCTCACCCCGGGGAGGTTGGCGAGGCGCTCGCCCACCGTGCGGAAGATCTCGAGGGATTGCGCGTGATCAAGCCCTCCGAGACTCGCGTCGAATTCAACGACGAGCGTGTGATCGGCATCGATGCCGGTGACCGCGCCCATCGATTGGCCCACCCACCGGGTAAAGAGCCCTGCACCGATCAAGAGGGTGAGCGACAGGGCGATCTGCGCGACGACGAGCGGGTGACGTGGCAGCCAGCGTCGGCGCTGACCGGAGGCCTCGACCGCGTTTTGCTGGAGGCCGGGGATGAGATCGCGGCGCAGGAGGTTGAGCGCCGGGCCGAGGGCGAAGAGCAATGTCGCCATCGTGCAGAAAACCACCGTGATGCAGACGACCACCGCCGGAGACGGCGCCGAGTAGAGTATCGCGACCGACAGGCGATGGGAGACGGCGGCGACGAGGAGATGGATGCCCCAGACTCCCAAAAGCGTGCCGAGCGCGCCACCGACCATCGCCAGCGCGAGACCTTCGGTCAGGAGCTGGCGGACGAGGCGGGCGCGGGTGCCACCGAGCGCAAGGCGGATGGCGAACTCCTTGCGCCGCGCGTGGCCGCGGACGAGCAGGAGTCCGGCGAGATTGAGCGAGACGATGAGCAGTACGGAACCGGTCAGCCCCATGAGCACGGTGCCAAGCAGACCCGCCAGGAGGCCGTTATCTTTCGGCGTCGAGCCGGCGACGAAACGCGGAAGCGGGCCAAGGATGAACGCCTGATTCTTTTGTTCGACGGGATAGAGCTGCTCGAGGGCTGCCGCGGTGCCGGCCAGCGCGGACTGAGCGACCTGGACGTTGACGCCGGATTGCAGCCGCGCGACGAGGTTGAGGACAAAGCTGTTCGCGGGTTGAAGCGAGCGGTCCGCGTCACTGAGCGAATCAAAGACCCCGAGCGGAAAATAGAACTCGGGTCCAACCGTCGCATTGGTCCCTGTGAAGTCCTCCGGCGTGATTCCGACGACCGTGAAGAGACGTCCGTTAATGCGCAGGTCGGAGCCGATCAGGTCGGGATCGGAGCCGGAGTTGCGCCAGTAGAAGTGACTCACCACGACCACCGGCAGATTGGCGCCGGGTGCTTCCTCGTCGGCGGTGAAGCCACGGCCACGGAGGAGCGGCACGCCGAGGACCTCGAAGTAGTTGGCGCTGACCATGGCGGAGAACGAGCGGCGCGCTTCCGTGCCCTCGCCAACGGCGACGAACGCGAGCGCTTGCGCGAGGACGCCGGTGAAGAGATCGCGGCGATCGCGCAGCTCCCGGTAGGCGGCATGGGAGAACGCCCGGAAGTTGGCCGGCTCCCTCGTATCGTGGGAATAGAGCTGGACGACCTGGGCGGGCGCGGGGAACGGCCGCGGCTTGAGCGCGATCGCGTAGAGGATGCTGAACATCGCGGTGTTCAGTCCGATGCCAAGCGCCAGGACCAGCACGGCCGCGGCGGTGAAGCCGGGGCTCTTGAGCAACTGGCGGACGGCGGATTTGAGGTCGGTCATGCGGGGTGATGAACGACGAGTGGCAAGTGACAAGGAGGGCCGGAGCGTCGGCGCCACGACCCGGTATCCGCCTTGTGCAGCCCTCCATCCATGGTGGGGTATTCTCGGCTGGTTCTCATGCAACACGCGCCACTCACCGCTGCTCACTCACTCCGCAGGGCCACCAACGGATCCACGCGCGCGGCGCGGCGGGCGGGAATCCAGCAGGTCGCGAGGGTGATGGCCGTGACGACCCCCACCATTCCGGCCAGCGTCAAAGGGTCGGCGGCGGAGACGCCGAACAGGTACGTCTTGAGTCCCGCGGACAGCAGCAGCGCCACGATGAGACCGAGGCCCACGCCGGCTCCGGCGAGCCGCAGGCCGCCCCGGAGGATGAGCCGTCGCACGTCTTCGCGCCGCGCCCCCACCGCCATGCGGATGGCGATCTCCCGCC
>CAZYJB010001045.1:0-2076 GCA_964647675.1 uncultured Verrucomicrobiota bacterium
CAGATGGACCTCTTCGACTACAAACCTGTCATGGGTGAGTGGTACGACAAGGACCTGCCCGCCTCCGTCCGCATGGGGCAACGCCTGACCACGATGACCTCGGGACAGACGCGCTTCCCCATCGCGCCGTCCAAGTACAAGTTCGCGCGCCACGGGCAGAGCGGAATGTGGATGAGCGAGATGCTGCCGTGGACCGCGCGGTGCGCCGACGACCTCTGCCTAATCCGCTCGATGCACACGGAGGCGATCAACCACGAGCCGGCGATCACCCATATGCAGACCGGCAACCAGATCGGCGGCCGTCCCTGCCTGGGATCGTGGATCAGCTACGGACTGGGTTCGATGAACGCCAACCTGCCGACCTTCGTCGTGCTGGTCGCCGAGCCGAGCAACAAGGAGCAGCTTCAGGCCATCTCGGCGCGCCTGTGGTCGAGCGGCTACCTCTCGGGCGAACACGCGGGCGTTTCGTTCCGCAGCCAGGGCGATCCCATCCTCTTTATCAACAATCCCGATGGCGTCCCCACCGATCTGCGCCGGCGGCAGTTGGATCGGTTGAACCGCCTCAATGCGCTCCACCACGCGGCGGTCGGCGATCCGGAGATCAACACGCGCATTCAGCAGTACGAAATGGCGTTCCGCATGCAGGCCAGCGTGCCGGAACTGGTCGAGGTCACCAGCGAGCCGCCGAGCACCTACGCGCTGTATGGTGAGGAGGCGCGCAAGCCAGGGAGTTTCGCCTACACCGCCCTGCTTTCGCGCCGCCTGCTCGAGCGCGGCGTTCGCTTCGTGCAGGTCTATCACAACAATTGGGATCACCACGCCAACCTCGGCGGACGCATGCCTTCGCAGTGCCGCGACGTGGATCAACCGGTGTACGCTTTGATCCAGGACCTCAAGTCGCGCGGGATGTTCGATGACACGCTCATCATCTGGGGCGGCGAGTTCGGACGCACCATCTACAGCCAGGGCGGGCTCACGAAGGAGAACTACGGTCGCGACCATCACCCGCGCTGTTTCTCCATGTGGATGGCCGGCGGCGGCGCGCGCGGCGGCACCATTCACGGTGAGACCGACGATTTTTCCTACAACATCGTCAAGGATCCGGTGCACGTACGCGATTTCCACGCCACCGTCCTCCAACTGCTCGGCGTGGATCACCAAAAGTTCTCGGTCAAGGTGCAGGGCCTCGACTCGCGCCTGACAGGGGTCGAACCCGCGCGGGTGATCCGGGAACTCATTACTTGATCCGCACGCGCACGAACCCCGAGGTGGCGCCGGGCGGAAACGGCACCTGGAACACCGCTGCGCCCGGGGTCCAGTCCGAGGCCACCACGCGCCACGACTTGAGGTCCTCGGACACCTCAGCATCGAACGGCTGATTCCAGTTCGGAGGAAGTGTGACCGACCAGGTTGGCGCGGCGGATGTGTCCGGCCCTCGCGTCGCGGAAGTGAGCTGCGGTCCAGCCACCGCGGACAGGACAAACTCCACGTTGCCGCCGAGTCCGAAAACGCCGGAGACACCGATATGGAAAGTCTCGCCTGATTCCGCGCGGAATTCAGTGGCTTGATAGTAGGACCACGCCACGAGAGTCGCCTCCGGCGCCGCATCAGGTCGGTAGACGGCGAAGAAGTGGTCGCCGGCGCCCGCTCCCGGACGAAGGATCCACGTCCCGGCATGTGGCGCTGTCCACTCCCACCAGGCAGATCGCAGCGGAAACTGGGATCCCACCGGCGGCACCAGCGCAATCGCAGGCAGGATTTCCCCAGGATCGACCGTCGCGCCAGCGCTTCGTCCCGTGACCCGGACGGAAGCCGAGGGCAGGACGATGCGGTTTGCCCGCGTGTCGTTCGCGGGGGGCGGCGTCAGGCGTCCCTTCAACGGCGTCATGCCCGTCGCGCCGTGGGGGCCGTCGAGATTGAACCACAACTCTCCTCCCTGGACTTCCGTCCACACTTCGTTCGTCCCGTGGGCTGCGTAGGTGACCAACGGTAAGTCTCCGCTGCTGCCGAACCACTTGAACAAACCCAGCACAGGAACAAAGGCCGGCGGCGGATGAAGATCCTCGAACGGGCCGC
>CAZYJB010001046.1:0-2065 GCA_964647675.1 uncultured Verrucomicrobiota bacterium
GTGATCGACAGGATGCGTCCGTGCGTCTCGTGCGGAAACCGGCAGTAGAACACGCCCGCCTCCCACGGACCGGGAACGTACTGTTGCACCACCACACTCGCCCCGGTCTCGTGAAAGTACCGGGCCGCATCGTCGAGCGAGCGGATCACTTTGACCCCAAGACCGCGCTGGCCGAGGTCGGGCTTCAGCACGCACGGCCACCGCACGGCCCCAGCTGCCACGAGATCGCGCACCCGGCGGATCCGGGAGTCGGCATCGCCTGGATCCAGGCGCCAGGTCTCCGCGGTGAATTCCGGGAACCGCTGCTGAAGCTCGCGCAGCGTTTCGAACTTCGATTCACCCACCAGACCACCCGTGAGGATGCCGGGATTCGCGGCGGTGGGTAGCAGGACGCTGCGGTGCCTCACCATGAGTCGAAGGACCTGCCCCACGATGGGGAGATAGAACAGCCATGCCGGCCAGAACTCCCAACGGCGCCAGCGTTCCACCCTGGAGCGCCACCGACCTGGTCTTGCCCCGAGCCGACGCCGACGCCTCAGCCAGGCGATCCATCCCGCCAGTCCGGCCATCGGCGCGACCCACATCGCGGCCGGCCCAATCCCCGCGCCGGACAGCCAGGATGCCGCGTGGCCACCCAATCGCTCCACGAGGAGGAACAGCAGCGCCACCCACACCGTGACCACCGCGGCCGTGATCAACGCGAACCGCGTGAAGGAAAGTCGCAGGAAGCCGGCCGCGAGATAGGTCGGAAGTCGCGTGCCGGGCACGAACCGGCTGGTGACCAGCAGCCACGTACCGCGCTCGGCGAACCACCTTTCGCTGCGTGCCACCGCCTCGTCCGACACGCGCGACTTCACCCACGCCACCCCCAGCAGTCGCCGCCCGAACACGCGCGCCGCCGCGTAGAGGAGCAGGTCGCCGACCCAGATGCCGAGAAGACAGCCCAGCGCCGCCATTCCCCACGGCAGGCGCCCCGATCCGGCGAGGGCGGCCGCGGTCAGCGTGGGCACATCCTCCTGGACGAACGTGGCCAGCCCGAGCAGCGCGGCGTGCATCCAGGGATCCAGTCCCGCGGCGAAATCCAGCATCGAAGCGAGCAGTTCGTGCATGGCGGGTAGGGCGTTAGGATCCCGCCTGCGTCCCCGCAGTCCGCTGGTGGGCCACGGTGGAGGGCGCCACGCCGAACTCCGCGGGCAACGCCAGGTCCTGGAGCCTCGCCATCACCGAGATCAGTGCGAAGTGATGAATCGCGTGCGCGATGGCATAGACGAATTCACGTCCCACCGAGGAGTGCGTCACGGGCGAGTCGCCGTGCGCGTAGCTGACTTCGCAGCGCACGGTGACCGGCGAGAAAAGCTCCTCGGACCGGATCTGTCGCAAGCGCGCGCGCAGCAACCGCGTCCGTCTCAGCGCCTGCTCCGGCTCGAGTTCGAGCCGGACATCACGCGCGCGATGATCGTAGTCGACATGCGCGCGATCCCAGCCGTCGATCAGGCTTTGAAAATGCTCGAGACAATGCCGCACGTGACCACCGATCGAACCGTGGAACACCTCGGGCAGCCGGTGCCGGTACGCCTCCACCGGCAGGATCTGGAGCAGCTGTTCGCTCTGCGCGAGGATGGCATCTGCCGCCGCGCGCACGCGGTCCGCGTCCTGCGTCGGCTGCGTGTCGAGGCCGGGATCGCCAAAGGGATCCGGCTCGAGGGTGGATGGCGTGCGGGGGGACGGTTCGCGGAGGGCGGTGGCGGTCATGGGTATCGTGGGTTGGGAATCTCGGACCACGCCCCTTGTGTCACCGCCAGGGCGCACTCCTTACACCGGGCCGCCGCTTAGCGCGCCGTCTTCTTGAGCTCCGCCAGGCGCCGCGCGACCTCCTCCCAGCGCACACGGTCGGAATTGTTGCGGCCGATGTGGCGGAAGACCTCGCGGCCCTCCGGGTCGAGGACGATCAGGGCCGGGTAGCGCACCTTCTCGCCGTGGAACTCATAGCCGTCGGGCACGCCAAACTCGCCGGCGAGACGCGCGCTCGGATCGCGGTAGACGCTCACCTTCTTCAGGGTCTCCT
>CAZYJB010001047.1:0-2064 GCA_964647675.1 uncultured Verrucomicrobiota bacterium
ACGGTGGCCTTCATGCCTACACTTCAATCGAGCAGGCCGCGGCCGGTGAGCTGCAGGAAGACTTCTTTTAGTCTGGGGCGCTTCAGCGTGACTTTCTCAACCACGACCGGCAGGGCCAGGAGCTCGCGCAGGTCGTCGGACGGCTCGCGTGCGCCGAGCGAGGCGACGATCAACTGGCGGGACGTCTGCTGGATGACACGGAAACGCGCGGCGAAGCCGGGCCAGACCGACGGATCAGCGCCTTCGAACTTTCCCTCGAGCACGAAGAGACGGTCCCCGCCCAGACGATGTTGAAGATCCGCGAGCGAGCCTTCGGCGAGCAGCTTCCCGTGGTCGATGACCCCGATGCGATGGCAGAAGGCCTCGGCCTCTTCGAGATAGTGGGTGGTGTAGAGGATGGCCGTGCCGCCCGCGGCGAGGTTCCGGATGAACTCCAGCACGCTGGCGCGCGCCTGCGGATCGATGCCCACGGTGGGCTCGTCGAGCAACAGGAGGCGCGGACGGTGCATGAGCGCGGCGCCGAGGTTGATGCGGCGTTTCATGCCGCCCGAGTATTTCTTCACCGCGTCCGAACCGCGATCGGCGAGGTGGAGCGCGTCGAGCAGTTCGCCGGCACGCGTGCGTGCGGTGCGCCCGTCAAGGCCGGCCAGGCGACCCCAGAATTCGAGGTTCTCGCGCCCGCTCAACTCTTCGTACAACGCGATCTCCTGGGGCACGACACCCAGGATCCGCTTCGCGCGCGCGGGATCGGACCAGAAGTCTGCGCCGTCGACGGTCACCCTGCCGGAGTCGGGGCGGAGCAGTCCACAGACCATGGAAAGCGTGGTGGTCTTGCCGGCGCCATTGGGGCCGAGGAGACCGTAGACCTGGCCGGGATCCACCGCGAAGGAGACGCCATCGACGGCGCGCAGCGGACCGAAGGCCTTGGCGAGCCGGTCGACGCGAAGGAGGGCAGCCATGGGGTGGGCGGAGCGAACCCAACACATCGCGTGCCGGTGGACAAGGTCGAGTTTACCCCGAAGTCACGAGGATCACTCACGAAGGAGCACCAAAACCCTCGGGCTGCACTACGGGCCCACGATTGGCAGGCGCACGAGGAAGGTGGTGCCGCGGCCTTCGCGGCTTTCGACGGCGATCGTGCCGCCGTGGAGATCGACGCAGGACTTGACGATGACCAGGCCGAGTCCGGTGCCCTTGGTCTGGCCGACATTCGAGCCGCGATGAAACGCCGTGAAGAGCTGGCGCTGATCGGACTCCGGGATGCCGATGCCCTGGTCACGGATCTCGAAGATGGCGCGGCCGGGTTCCGCGTGGAGGCGCCAGGTGACGGGCGAACCCTCCGGCGAGTACTTCACCGCGTTGGTGAGGAGGTTGGAGAAGAGATGACGGAGGAGATCGGGATCCGCGCGCGCCGCCGGCAGATCTGCGTCCGCCTCGAAGGTGATCGGACACCGGTGCTGCGTGGCCGCGAGCACGTCGGCAGTCACTTCGGCGCCAAAGCACGCAAGGTTCAAGACAGCGAACTTGAGCGTGAGCCGACCCGCCTGGTGGCGGCTCAGGAACAGGACGTCGTCGACCATGCGGCCCATCTGCCCCGCCGCCGTGACGATGTCCTCGAGGTGTCGCGCCCGTTGCGCGGGCGGCAGGCGGTCGAGGTAGGCGTGGACGATCTCCGCCGAACTCATGATCACCGCCAGCGGCGTGCGGAACTCGTGGGAGACCATCGACACGAAACGGCCTTTGAGCTCGCCCAGCTCGCGCTCGGCGGCCAGGGCATCGCGCAGTCCGGCTTCCGCCTGTTGGCGGGCCGCGACCTCTTCGCGCAGCCGGGCGTTGGTCTCGCGCAGCTCGTGGGTGCGGTTCTCGATGCGCCGCTCGAGGTCGGTGTTGAGCTGGCGCACCGCGCGTTCAGCTGTGCGCAGGCGCGCCACCTGGCGCCGTTCGCGCCAGAGCCAGAGTCCGCCCATGACGAGGAAGCCGAGTCCGACCGTGACCAGCCGGCGGGCGAGGGCGAGGGTCAGCCACGGTGCGGCGGCCAGCACGCGGCATTCGGAGAGGTCTTCG
>CAZYJB010001048.1:0-2062 GCA_964647675.1 uncultured Verrucomicrobiota bacterium
GGCCCTCGCGCCCGACCAACGCACGGCCGAGGACAAGACGATCATCGCTGCCGACATGCGCGGCGACCGCAAGACGCTGGTGGCCGATTCCTTCATCCCAGCCACCATGGCCGTGATCTACCTGCTCCTGCTGCTCTACTTCAAGGGTATCGGCGGGTACAAAACCGTACATCTCGAAGGCACTTCTGCGGCCAAGTCCGCACACTGACGCCAAGCCTCGGGAACGCGTTCGAAACGTCTCAGGGCGGTCACCTCACGGTGGCCGCCCTGTCTGTTTTCAAGGTGGGACGAGGCGTCCCGGCCGAGCCGTTCGACCCCATCGATCACGGCCCCGCGTCGGTCCCCGGGCCCCTATCGCGAATGAATCTGCGCGCGCCGCGCGAACTCGGCTCGCTCCAGCTTGCCCGCGGCGAAGGCAACGATGTCCGCCTTCTTCGCTCGAATCGTCAGAACCGATCCCCGATCGCGCGGAAGAGCCCCCCCCTTGCCACCGGGGTCGTCCGCGTCCGCTGCGCGCTCCTTCCGCTTCGCGCCCCCCTCCGAGGACGGTCCGAACACCGAGACCAGCACCGTGTCCTGATCGCGCACACCCTTGAGATTCGACGCATGCTTGAGCGAATCGAGGAGGGCATCGCTCAGCACCTGCACGCGTTCAGCGTCGAACCTCCGGTCCAAATCACCGTCCGGATTCCCATCCCCGCGGTTGAAGCGGGGTCGGGTCGGGCGCTCGCCGCTGCGCACCTCCCGCCTCGCCCGTTCCCAGGTCTCGTCGGTCACAGCCGCCGGAGCCGATGGTCCGGCCTCCGCCGGCTTCACCAGGGGGAAATCCACCGAAAGCAGAAACAACGCGCCGAACCCATCGAGGTAGAGCGCGTCCATGCCGCGGCCGAGTCCCCTCAGGCGGGCCAGATCCCCCCAGCCACCGAATGCGCCGCGATCGGAATCTTCCGGGCTCACTGCCTTTTGCAGGATGCGCGCCATCACGGTCAGGTCCTCAGTCAATTCGTCGATCACCTCCGCTTTCACGCCCTCGGAGGGCAGCACCACGGCGGAGGGCACTCCGCCTCGTTGAAGCGAGGCCGCCACGCGACGCCCCGCAAGGGCTGCCTCCGACATGGCGCGCTCCGCGTCGCGCAGAGCAGACTTCAACACGTTTTGGACAGTGTCGACGGTTTCGGCGTCCACCGATGCAGCTTCGGATACAACGACCGCAGGCTCGGCCCCGGCGGTCGCGAGGAGCGCCGGCCCGGCGTGCGCCGACGTCAGGAAGCTGCACGCGCAAACGCAGACGCCGCGGAAGAGCGACGTCCCTGCCCAGCGCGGGAGCAGAAGGCTCCCACGACGTCGGTCGCCGGGAGACGGGAAGGATTCGAACTTGGGTTTCATGGTTTGGAAGAAGCCTTTGGATTCTCGATGGATGGTGACGGAGACAGAGAGGGGATCGTCGTGCATCGGCACGCGCCACATGACCTGGTTGTCGCTGTTCAAAGCCTGGACCGGGCCCGTCATCGCTGTTTCCAAGGACTGTACACCGGCGCGTCCCCGAGTGTTCGAAGTTTTTTCCCACTCGCGGCGCCACCGGAACGTGGCGCCCCACCTTTACCTGGCAATGAGGTGGACCGCAGAGGCTTTCACCAAGGCACGCACCGGGGTCCCGGTGCACAATTCGAGCTCCGCCACCGCCGGACGCGAGAGCAACGCGTCGAGCCTGAAGCCGGCATCCAGTTCGACGCGAACCTGGGAGCCCTCGGGCCGCATCTGAACCACATGCGCCGGGAGCGCATTGCGCGCGCTCGTGGCGTGAGGGACCTCGCGCACCACGAGCACTTCCTCGGCCCGGATGCAGGCATACACCTCGCTGCCCAGGCACAGCCCCCCGGGATCCACTGCCCAAAGGCGCGACCTTCCCAGGGCCAACGAGACCAATCCCTCGTGCAGTCCCTCCACCCGCGCGGCTCCGACGGTGTCCGTGCCGTCAATGGAGGCCACCGCGAGGCTGGCCGGCCGGCTGAAAACCTCCCCCACGGCGCCCTGCTGCAGAGCGCGCCCGTGATGCAGGACC
>CAZYJB010001049.1:0-2062 GCA_964647675.1 uncultured Verrucomicrobiota bacterium
GCCCCCGGTGGATCCCGCCGCGCTGGTCGAGGAGGTGCGCCAGCGCGGATACACCATCGGGATCAACGCCCTGTTCGCGCGGGCGTGGGAACTCTACAAGGAAAGCTTCTGGCCGTCGTTCGGGGTTTCCACCATCGCCATGATCCTGATCCAGGCCACCAGTCTCATCCCGTTCATCGGTGGTCTGATCGGAATCCTGATCCAGGGTCCCGTCCTCGCGGGGATGTACCTCTATTTCATCCGGCGCGTGCGCGGGGACAAGGCGGAGATCGGCGATCTGTTCTGGGGATTCAACCCGACGTGGTGGCGCTACCTCCTGACCGTGCTGGTCATGAGCCTTCCCATGATCGGGTTCATGGTGGTCGTCATGGTGCCGGTTGGCATCGGCATCGCCATGTACTCGGGGGGTGGGGGAGGGTCCGTTCCGGACTGGCTGCCCTGGCTGCTCGTGCCGGTGGGAATCGTCGTTTTCCTCGGCGCCGTTTACCTTCAGATCGCCATGACCTTTGCGCTGCCGCTCGCTGCCGACCTCGGGCTGGGTCCCATTCAGTCGGTGATGACCAGCGTCCACACCGCCAACCTGCGAATCGGGTCGTTGCTCCTGCTGTACCTCACCATGGGACTGACCATGATAGCCGGCCTGCTCGCCCTGGTTGTCGGTGCGCTTTTCGTGCTGCCGCTCAACTGGTATGTCATCGCGCTGGTCTATGAGGAGGTCTTCGCGCCGCGTCAGGAAGCCGTCGCGGCCAGACCGGGGACGCCCGTGTCCGCCTCCTAGCACGTCACTCGTCACGTCATCACGCGACGCATCGCATGCCTGTCGATCCCCGCCGACTCAGTTGCCCACGCTGTTCGACGCCCTGGGTGGATCCCGCCCGCGACCGCTGCCCATCCTGCGGCTTCCGCCTGAGTCAGTCGTTGGTCTTTCCCGCCGCCCAACGCCCATTGAACTCGGCGCCCCCCATTCTGGCGGGGGCCGCCACCGGGACGGGCGAAGCGGAGTGCCACGTTCATCCGCAGCGACGCGCTTCGCTGGCCTGTGACGAGTGCGGACGCCTCATCTGCGGCTTGTGCGACGTGCCCTCCGGAAAGCGTCACCTGTGTCCGGCGTGCTTCGACTCGGCCCAGACCCGCGTCGATGGGGATCTGCCGGCGTCGCGGCCAATGTATGGTCGCATTGCCCTGGCGCTGGCGATCATCCCGCTTTTTCCCCCCACCGCCCTGGCCGCGCTGGTGGTGCTGGCCGCGGGGCGTGGCAAGCCGGGCAGCCTGGTGCGTCCCACCCGCTTCCATGCGCATCTCGCCTTCGTGCTCGCCTGCGCACAATTGACCGTGGTGGCACTCCTCGTCGCCATGGTCGCGGCTGACCGTTGATCCGGACATGAGCCACCCCACCCACCAACAGTATGAATCGCTCCGGGCGACGGCCACGATCCGGCCTCTTCCGCGTTGGGGCATCGCCCTGATCGCACTCGTCCTGGGCCCGCTCGCTTTCCTGCTGCGCGGCGCGCGGCAGGAGATGTGGGACGGCGGCGACCATCTGCTTCTGGTCGACAACAACAGCTATTCCGAACGCTACCGTCGCGTGCGCTACCAGGACGTCGAAGTGCTCCAGTCCTGGACGACGCGGGATTACGTCGCCCCGCTGATCCTGCTGGGGTTGGGCGGGCTTGGTTACCTGGCGTTCGCCATCTGGCGATTCGCCGAGCTGGGCACCGACTCGCTCGCCGTCGGCCCCGCGGTCGTCTTCGGCGCCTGCCTGCTTTTTGCCGCCGGTCTCCACGCGGCACGCGGTCCGACCACCCGCGTGCGCCTGCGGACACGGGTCCAGACGCTCGACCTCCCCGCCCTTGGACGGCGGCGCGTTGCCGATCGGGTCCTCCCGCTGCTTCGCGAGCGCATCATGGCGGCGCAGGACGTGGAGCCGCCGGCTGACCCGCCTCCACCGGCCTAGTTACAGCGGCCTGCGATGAACCCCGGCTTCCTCTGCGCCATCCACCTCGGTCGAGCCGCGGTCGCCCGCTGCCCTTCCTGCCGCAGTTATTTCTGCGCGGAATGCGTC
>CAZYJB010001050.1:0-2060 GCA_964647675.1 uncultured Verrucomicrobiota bacterium
CGATCGGCAGCACCACGCCCGTTCCGCGTTCGGCCAGTGCCCATTGGAAACAGCTCACCCCGAGCGCGGGGCCGGCCAGCGCATTGACCAGCACCCACGGGGCGGCCTTCTCCGCGCGCGCGCGCAAGGTGATGCCGAATCCACCCGCACGAAGCTCCTCCGGTCCGCGCTCGCGGGTCCGGTGCCACCACACCGCGTAGGTCAACGCACTCAACGCCACGCCCGCCAGGATGCGCTGGTAGGCGGCGCTGATGCCATCGATGGGCTCGCCCGCCGCGCGTGCATTTTCAAATGCGCACCGGCTCAGGACCGCTCCCAGCCCCTGGCCCGCGGCAGCGATGAGCGCGAACCCGATGCCGGCGCCTGCCCCTCCCCGCCGGACCACCGTGGGACGCCCGTCTCCCGCCGGCATCAGGGCCGTTGCCACCCCCGACAGGATCATGAGGCTCGCGATCATCTCGGTGCCGGTCATGGAATGGCGAAGCCAGATCCATTCGACCAGCGCAGCCAGCGGCGCGGCCACGCAGTGGACGATCAGGATGACCAGCCGCGAACCGAGCCTGGGATAGGCCTGGTATAACGCGATGTCTCCGATGCCGAAGCCGATGAAGCCGCTGATCACGAACCAGCCCAGCGCTGCGCCGCCGATCCCGGCACCCAGCGTGTGTGCATAGAGCCCGAGGAAAAGCGTGGCGAGAAACAGGCGCCAGAAATTCGCCTCCAGGCTCGGCAGATAGCGGGTCGACCGCATCGCCGTCACGCCGGAGACCGAGAAGAGGAGGGTGGTGAGAAAGGCAGGAAACATGAGGTTTTGGAGCCAGGCCCGCGGACCGGCACGACCGGCGTCCCGCGCAGCGCGTCGATCAGGGGCGCATCGCGTCCTCGGAGAGCGCCAGGGAGATGGCGTCCTCGGTCGTCATGCGCTTGCCCTCGGTCTCGAAGGCTCCACGCAACCCCGGAACCAGGCCGGTGCCGACCGGCTCCAGGGCGGCGTCCAGACGCTCCTTCTCGGAGGGAGAAAGCGGCGCGCCGATGGAATCGCGCAGCGCGGTGGCCGCACCCGCGAGGCGGAAGGCGCGCCGCGCCTGGCCCTGGGCCGCCGCCAATTGGGCGAAGAGCTCCATGGAGAAAGCCAGACCCGTGAGGTCGCCGAGTTCGCGGTTGATGTGCACGTTCTCCACGAGGTACTCGCGCGCGGCGCGATGCGCGCCCTGGCTGATCGTGACGTCCGCGAGGCTTCCCAGCGCGTTGGCGATCGACCACCGGTCGCCCAGCTCGCGGTTGATGGCGAGGCACTCCTCCAGCAGGCGCCTCGCTTCCACCACGTCGCCCAGATCGCGCACGACCAGCCCGAGGTTGTTCAGTGAGTTGCCAATCGCCCACCGGTTGCCCAACTGACGCCGCAACTCGAGGCTCTCCTCGTAGAGGCGCCGCGCCTCGGCGAACTGTCCCTGGAACCACGCGATGATCCCGAGGTTGCTCAGCAGGCTCGCCACGCCGGCCGGGTCCGTGCCACGCCGCGCCTCGAGGCTCTCGAGGTAGAGAGAGCGCGCGCGGTCGTACGCTCCCTGCTGCGCGGCGATGGAACCGGCGTAGTGCAATGTCTGCGCCACCCCCGCACGATCACCCTCCTCCGCGAACAACTGACGCGCCAGCCCGTTCTCCTGCGAGGCTTCCGGGTACGCGCCCTTCTTGCGGAAAAGCTCCCCCAGCGCGAGGCGCGCGCGCGCCTCCTGCGCCCGGATCTTCGCATCCAGGGCCAGCCGCAAGGCGCTGCGGTAGCTCTCCGCCGCACCCGGCCAGTCGCCCACCGTCTCGAGCACCCGACCGAGGCTCAACTGCGCCTCGAACCGTTCCGACCCGGTGACCAGCGGCATCGCACGCCGGAAATAGCTGATCGCCGCCGCGTTGGCGTACCGCGCCTGCGCCGCGTACGCCGCCTTCAACAGGTACTCGCGACGCTTGGGCTCGAGATCGCTGCGATCGAAATGAAACGCCAGCAGATCCACGTGCTGGTCCAACATCTCCACGTGCCGCCGCTCGAGGAACACACCCAGCTC
>CAZYJB010001051.1:0-2060 GCA_964647675.1 uncultured Verrucomicrobiota bacterium
CGGCGGTGGGCGGCATCCGCTGCGGCCTGCTGCTCGGTGGGACGCTCCCTGGGATCCTGGATGCTCAACCCCGCTGCAATGATGAGGAGTTCGCGCGTCGCGCGTTCGACATGCGACTGCAGCAGCATGCGGCCCAGCGTCGGGTCGATGGGCAGTCGGGCGAGGTCGCGCCCGAGCGGCGTCAGCTCGCGTCGGTCATCGAGCGCACCCAGCTCATGGAGCAGCGTGTAGCCGCCCTGGATGGCGAGTGGAGTAGGCGGGTTGAGGAACGGGAAGGTTTCGATCTCGCCCAGATGGAACGCCTTCATGCGCAGAATAACCTCGGCGAGGTTGGCGCGCTGGATCTCGGGCTGGGTGTGTGGCGCACGGCCGGCGAAATCCTCTTCGGAATAGAGCCGGATACACACGCCTTCGCGGACGCGGCCGGCGCGGCCCTTGCGTTGGTTGGCGCTGCTTTGCGAGATGGGCTCGATCGGCAACCGGCGCGTGCGCGTGCGGGGATTGTACCGGCTCATGCGCGCCAGCCCCGTATCCACCACGAACCGGATGTTGGGCAGCGTGAGGGAGGTCTCCGCGATGTTGGTGGAAACGATGACGCGCCGCCGCGGCACCGGGGCAAAGACGCGCTCCTGATCTCCGGAACTCAGCCGGCCATATAGCGGAATGACCTCTGTGGCGGAATCCAGCCGGCTCCCGAGCAGGTCCACGGTCTCCCGGATGTCCCGTTCGCCCGGCATAAAGACGAGAATGTCCCCGGAGTCGCCCGTTCCCACAATTCCCTCCACCGCGCGCACCGCGGCATCGACGTAGGTGACATCGCCGGATTCCACCCCCTGCTCGTCCATGGGGGCGTAGATGACCTCCACGGGAAACATGCGCCCGGAAACCTCGATCACGGGCGCGTTGCCGAACGCAGCCGAGAAGGCCGCCGTGTCGATGGTGGCGGAGGTGATGATCAGCTTGAGATCCGAACGCCGTGCGAGCAGTCCCTTCAGGTGCCCGAGGAGAAAGTCGATGTTGAGACTGCGCTCGTGGGCCTCATCGATGACGATGGCGTTGTATTCCGACAGCAGCGGATCGCCCTGCATCTCGGCGAGCAGCATACCGTCGGTCATCATTTTGATGAACGTCTCCGGACTGGAGCGGTCGTCGAAGCGGATCTTGCATCCGACCTCGCGTCCCCAGGCCACGCCGAGTTCGCTGGCGATCCGGCGCGAGACGGACAGTGCCGCGACGCGGCGCGGCTGCGTGCACGCGATCTTGCCTTCGACACCGAGCCCGGCCTCGAGGCAGATCTTGGGAAGCTGGGTCGTCTTGCCGGAACCGGTTTCCCCGGCGATCACCACGATCTGATGGGACTTGAGCGCGTTGAGAATCTCGTCGTGGCGCGCAGAGATGGGGAGTTCAGGCGGGAACACCGGCCGCGGCACGTTCTGGCTCCGCCAGGCTCGAAGATCGGATGAGGCGCGGGCGCGCTCCAGCAGACGGTCGATCAGGGCATCGTGCCGGCCTGAGTGATGCCGGTCTTGGAGGATGCGGGCCAGCCGCGAGCCCAGGCGCACCCAGTCCGCCAGCATGCAACGCGGCAGCAATCGCCGCAGCTCGTCCACCCGCGGGTCCGTCATCCGAGGATCTCGGTGACGGGTTTGGCGCTGCCGGCGACGCCGGTGAGGCGTTCCTGTCGCGCATTCACCTCGTAGCTCAGCGCCTCGTGATCGATCCCCAGCAGGCGCAGGATCGTGGCGTGCAGCTCGCGGAATTGCACCGGGCGTTCGACCGCCATGAGACCGAGGTCGTCGGTGGACCCGAGTCGGAAGCCGGGACGCACACCGGCACCGGCCAGCCACACCGTGAACCCGGCGGCATTGTGCTGGCGGCCGAGTTCCCCCTGCATCATGGGCGTCCGCCCGAACTCACTGGCCCATACCACCAGCGTGGACTCCATCAGTCCGCGCTGTTTGAGATCCGCGAGCAGCGCGGCGATCGGCTGGTCCGTCCAGCGGGCGCGCGGCGTGTGGTTGTCGGACAGTTTGGCATGCGCGTCCCAGCCATCCTTGTCC
>CAZYJB010001052.1:0-2059 GCA_964647675.1 uncultured Verrucomicrobiota bacterium
GCGGCCCTCCCGTGGCGGCCCTCCCGTGGCGGCCCTCCCGTGGCGGCACCACAGCGGCGTGCCTCCGCGCGTGACCGCGTCGAGGCCGCACTCGGTTTCAATAGCGCCCCGAGCGGACTTCGAACCGCGTCGGTTTGCCCAGCGAGCGACCGCCTTGTCGCACCCAGTCGGCCACCGCCTCCAGCACTTCGGAGAAGTTCGCGGATCCGCCCCCCACCAGATCGCGCATCCGTGAGGTGTCGCTCAGCAACGCGGTCTCCGCTTCGACGCCTTCGAATTGAACCGCGCGACCGAGTCGGCGTCCCAGCTCCATCGCCACCTGGCGCACGGACAGCACCTCGGCGCCGGTCAGGTTGACGGCCAGGGGCGGAGTCCTCGCGTGGGCGAGCAATTGCAGGATGGCCTCGTTGGCATCGCGCTGCCAGAGGCAGTTGAACCAGCCGTTGGCGAGCGGAACGAGCACGCCTTCCCAGACCTGACGCGCCAGGTCGTGGAGCACGCCGTACCGGACCTCGACGGCGTAGCTGAGCCGGACGAGCACGAGCGGAATCGCATACCGCCGTGCGGCCCACTCGAAAACCCGCTCGCGCGCCACGGCGGCGTTCGCGTATTCGCCCAGCGGCGTGAGTGCATGAGCCTCCGTGGCGGGTGGGCCCTGCACCGGGACGAACGGGTACACGTTGCCCGTGGAGAGGGCCACCATCCGGGTTCCGGCGTAACGCCGCGCGACGTGCGCAGGCACCACGGTGTTGGCCACCCAGGTCGCCGACGGATCCGAGGCGGTTCCGAATTTCAATCCGACCAGGTACAAGACCGCGCCCGCATCGGGCAGCGCCCTCACTTGTTCCTCCTCCAGCAAGTCGGCGGAAATGGTCTCTACGCCGCGAGTCTCCAGCCACTCCCGCGCGGACGGATTCTGGAACCGGCTCACCGCCACGATGCGAAGAGAGTGTCCGGAGGCCTCTGCTGCGCGCCGAGCCATCACGGCCAGGGTCGGTCCCATCTTGCCGCCCGCGCCAAGAACCAGGAGCGGACCGCGCACCTGCGCGATAGCGGACACAGCCTGGGCTCCAGGAGTGGAGAGGTGATCGTCGAGGGAGGCTTCGTCCGGGAACGGTGCCATGGATGGATGAGGAGAGGAGGCGGTTCAGGGAAAGGGACGGACGCGCAGGAACTGCTGCTCGGCACGGCCATCGAGCGACCATGCGATGGCGCCGGCGGCATCCGCGGTGATCTCGGCCAGGGGCGTCCACGTCAGGAGATCGACCGATCGCTCGATCGACAACCGCGCGAGGGGCACTCCCTGGGCGCGGAGTTCCAACCGGCCAGTGGCGGGAATACGCGTCAGGCTGGGCCGCACCGCGGCGACCGGCTCGAAGCGGGCGGTGAGGGTCGTGTCCGCCGGCAGAGACAAGCGCAGGTTGCTCGAGTCGACGCCCGGGAGTTCCCGCCATCCGGCAAAGCGGAATCCTGGTGCGGGCACGGCGTCGAGGGACAACGGCATGCGCATGGGGTAGAGGCCGGACCAGGGTTGGGAGGATCCCAGGCCCGAGAGCGAATGGCAGCGGATCGAACCGGTTCCCGTCGCCTCGCTGCCCAGTGTCAGACGCACCCAGCCATCGAGGCCGAAGTAGCGCTGGAGGTGCGTCCGCTGGGCATCGGGACGTCGCCGCGCAAAGTTTCGCAGGGCTTCCACGCTGCCCTCCCACGAGCGCACAGAACCGGGATAGCGCCAGCGATCGGTGTGTTCCTGCACGCCGGAGGCAATCTCCGCCGCCATGCGGTCGATCCGCGCCACCACCTGCGCCGTCTCGAACGAGGAGTTCAGCACGTCGGCAAATCGCAGAATGAAATCCGAGCGGAAGTCCCCATTCTCCAGCAACGTCTTGAGCAGAAAGATGGTGGTGTCGTTGTTGTGCCCGTGCAGGGATCCCGACGGTTCGAGCACGGCGCGCAGCATGTCGAAGGCCCACGGATTGGCCTCGCTCCAGAAGCCGCCGAAGCCGACGTCGCAGTCGAACAGGATCCAGCGGAAACGCCCCGGCGGTTCGAGCGGCCG
>CAZYJB010001053.1:0-2059 GCA_964647675.1 uncultured Verrucomicrobiota bacterium
GGTGGCAACGGCGCGGGCAAGACCACCACGCTGCGCGCGTTGTCGGGTCTTCTCAGGCCGGCCGCGGGCGCCCTCGAGTTCGAGGGCGAGTCGATCACCGGCCTGCCTCCACACGAGCTGGTGAAGCGCGGCATGGCGCATGTGCCCGAAGGACGCATGGTGTTCGCGAACCTCAGCGTCCTCGAGAACCTCCAGATGGGCGCCTACCTCCAGCGGGACAAGGCGCGCATCCGCGAAATGCTCGAGTTCGTCTTCGCCACCTTCCCGCGCCTGCGCGAACGCGAGCGGCAGCTCGCCGGCACGTTGTCGGGCGGGGAACAGCAGATGCTGGCCATCGGGCGCGCGCTCATGAGCCGTCCGCGCTTCCTGATGCTGGACGAGCCGTCGCTCGGCATCGCGCCGCTTCTCGTGAAGACGATCTTCGAGAAGATCGTGGAGATCAACCGCACCCAGGGCATCACCGTCCTGCTCGTGGAGCAGAACGCAAACCTCGCGCTCGAGGTGTCGCGCTACGGATACGTGATCGAGACCGGCCGCGTGATCCTCGAGGATGAGTCCTCCAAGCTGCGCCTGGATCCGCAGGTGCGCGCCGCGTACCTCGGAGGCTGAGCGGGCCGCGGCGGTGCGGCGCTCAGGCGCCAAACAGCCGCCGGAAGTTGCGCTCCAGCGTTTCGCCCAGCGGTCCGCAAGGGCGCTGCACGGCCTCCGCCAACCCTCGGAGGATCCAGCGGAGGTTGGCGGGATGATTGAGCGGGCGCCCATCCAACCCGGCCAGCGACAGGGGCGATCCGTCGTCTTGCTCCGTCCGGTTCGCCAGCCCCGGCCATGGCTCGGGCAGTCGTTGGTCCGGGGCGTCGGTTTCGATCAGAAGGCGGTCCTCGGGGACGGCGCGGAAGGCCTCCCGCTGCCGCGCCTTGCGCGGATGCAGGAAATAGCCCGGAAAGCCGAAGTAAGCCCCCAGCCCCGCGAACACGGGCAGCATTTCCGCGGGCCCGCCGTAGCTGTGCAGCAGGACACCGCGCGCCGGCCGCGCCGCGCCGCGCAGGGCGGTCTCCAGGGCACCCCACGCCTGCAGGCAGTGGAGGCTCGCGGGCAGGTTGCGTTCCGCCGCGATCGCCAGCTGCTGGTGGAACAGGTCGAGCTGCTCGGGAAGGGACGGAGCGTCGAGCAGCGCGAGTTCGGGGGACACCGCAGCGCGCGCCGCGGCGGGACACTCCAGGATCCAACGGTCCAATCCGATCTCGCCCACAGTCGCGTGGGGCACGGTATCGAGCAGTCGCAACAGCGTCTCCTTCCAGGTGGTCGTGCGGTCACGCAGGTACCAGGGATGCAGCCCGAAGGCCGGTCGCACGAGGTCGGGATACGCGTGCGCGAGACCGGCGACGGCCGCCCAGTCGGCCTCGCACGAGCCGTTGACCACCATGCGCACCACACCGAGTTCGCGGCAGGTGCGGATCAGCTCCGATTGCCGTCCGGCAAAGCGCTCGTCGTGGAGATGGTTGTGGGCATCGAACAGGCGCATGGGAGGGGGCGTTGGCGGGAGGGCCGGACTCACGGCACGAGGTCCGACCCGGAGGCGGCAGGGGCGGCGATGGCGGATTCGCGGATCACAGCGCGCACGCGGAGGATGGTTCGCTGGCGATTCTCGGTCAGTTGGGAGAGCAGACCCGCGCGGTGCAGGACCTCGGGTTCGTGCCGCGCCACGTCGTCGTGCGGCAGTCCGTCGTAGAGCCCGCAGAGAAGCGTGGCGAAGGCTTTCAGGATCGCGGAATCGGAGTCGGCCGAGAACCGACAGAGGGCGTATCCTGATGGCCGTTCGCTCCAGGCCCGCAGCCAGAGCCGCGCGGCGCAGCCGGGAACCAGGTGGTCCGGCGTACGCCAATCGGAAGGGAAGGGCGGCGCATGACGGGCCCGATCGACGACCCAGGCGAGGCGTTGCTGGGGGTCGTGGCGCGTCGCGAGGGCCGCGAGCAGGGCGTCATGACGCAGGGCGAACGTGGCGTTCATGACCCGGGAGCTGATCGAAGATGGGTGGGTGCAACCGTCGGCGGCACCCACC
>CAZYJB010001054.1:0-2056 GCA_964647675.1 uncultured Verrucomicrobiota bacterium
GAGCCTCGGGGACGAACGACCCACGACGGGTGGACGTGGCGAAGGACGCCTCCGCGACGCCGGCGGGCACGGCTGGAGCATCGGACGTGGCATCCAGGCGCGGGGTCGTGGGAACGGCCGCCGCTTCCGGCCGGTAGGCAATGATCTCGAAGCGAGGGCGTTTGCGCGAAAACCAGTTCCGCGAAGCCGGCGCCATCGGGCGCACATTGACGACCACCGCGGTCGCGCCGAGGCGCTCGCGCACCTTGGCTGCGCCGTCGGCGGCGGACTCGGCGATGAAGGAGATCAGTTCCACGGAAATCCGGAGTTAAGAAGGAGGGGGATACGGTGCGCGGATCACTCGGGGGCGGGCAGCGTGGTGGCGCTTTGGATCTCCACCCGCGGCGGGATCTCCGCGTAGGACAGCACCGCCAGCTCGGCGAACGTCGTCTCGAAGAACCGCCGGAACGCGAGGCGGATCTGGGGACCGCACAGCACCACCGGGGGATTGCCCACGGAGAGCAACTGCTGCACGCGCTGCGAGAGCGTATCGACGATATGACGGGCCAGCCGCGGCTCCATGACGAGCGAGACGTCGGTGGGCGTGTGGCGGACCCCCTGGGCGATGGCCTGTTCGAGCTTGGGATCGAGCGTGATGGCGCGCACGCAACCGTTCTCGAGCTGGTAGGGCTTCACGATCTGCCAGCCCAGCGCGCGGCGCGCGTGTTCGGAGAGCTCGTCAGGGTTCTTGGTGACCGCGACGTAATCGCCGACCTTCTCGAGGATCCCGGCGAGGTTGCGGATCGAGATGCCCTCGGCGAGGAGGTTTTGCAGGATGCGCTGGACCTGGCCGAGGTTGAGCATGGCCGGGATGAGATCGCTCACCACCGCGGGGTGGGTCTGCTTGAGATTGTCGACGAGGTTCTGCACGTCCTGGCGCGAGAGGATCTCGTGCGCGTTGCGCTTCACCGTTTCCGACAGATGCGTGACCAGGACCGAGGCGGCGTCCACGACCGTGTAACCGGCGGTCTCGGCATGGCGGCGTTCGACCTCGGTGATCCAGGTCGCGGGCAGTTTGAAGACGGGTTCCACGGTGGGAACGCCCTTGAGCACGACCTTGCTCTGAGTGGCGTTCATGGCCAGCCAGTGGCCGGGCATGATTTCGCCCTGCACGAGCGGATTGCCCTTGAGCTGGAAGCGGTACTCGTTGGCGCCGAGCTGGAGGTTGTCGCGCAGGCGGATGGGCGGAACAATGATGCCCATCTCCGAGGCGAAGGTTTTGCGCACGCCCGTGACCCGCTCGAGGAGATCGCCGCCGCGCCTCGTGTCGGCGAGGCTGACCAGCCCGTAGCCCAGCTCGATCTGCAACGTGTCGAGGGAGAGCAGGGATTCGAGTTTGTCCGGCGCGGTGCCCGCCGATTTGCCGGCCGCGGCGCCGGCCGCGCCGGCGGCCTGGCCCCCGGCGGCGCCGTCGGTCCCGGCGACAGCTCCGGCAAGGGCGGGCTCGTGGCTGTTGCCGAGCTGGCCCGCGTGTTCCTTGAGGCTGCGACCGAGGAAGATGGCGGCGGCCGCGAGGCCGAGGAAGATGAAGGTGGGGAGACCGGGCACGAGGGCGAACATCGCCAGCATCGCGCCGAGCACGTACATGGCGCGCGGGAGGAAGAAGAGCTGCTTGCTCAGCTCGCGGCCGAGGTCGTCCTTGGCCGAGGCGCGCGTGACGAGGATACCGGCGGCGGTGGAGGTGATGAGGGCGGGGATCTGGGAGACCAGGCCGTCGCCGATCGAGAGCAGCGTGTACTGCTGGAGGGCGTCGGCCACCTGCATATTCCGCTGCATGATGCCGATCGCGAACCCGCCCACGATATTGATGATGGTGATGAGGATCGCCGCGATGGCGTCGCCGCGCACGAACTTCGAGGCACCGTCCATCGCACCGTAGAAGTCGCCCTCCTGCTCGACGCGTTTGCGGCGGCTGCGCGCTTCGGCCTCGTTGATGACCCCGGCGTTGAGCTCGGCGTCGATGGCCATCTGCTTGCCGGGCATGGCATCGAGGGTGAACCGCGCGGCGACCTCGGCG
>CAZYJB010001055.1:0-2051 GCA_964647675.1 uncultured Verrucomicrobiota bacterium
GTGCGCGGCGCGGCGTCCCAGGCGAACTTCAGATTGAAACCAGGGCCCGGGCTTCCCTAGCGTCCCTCGCATGCATCCATTTTGCCGGGTCCTGGCCGTGGTGTCGTGTGCCGTCGTCCTCTCGGGTTGTGGCGAGGGTGGCGGCGGAGGTGCTCCGTCGGCCGGCACGGGCGGCACCGGAGGCGCGGCGGGAGCCGGCGCAGGCGGTTACACCCTGGCCGTGATCCCGAAGGGCACGACCCACGAGTTCTGGCGCTCCATCGAGGCCGGGGCACGCAAGGCGGAGGCCGAACTCAACGCCGGCGGCACCAAGGTCCAGGTGATCTGGAAGGGCCCGCTGCGTGAGGACGACCGCGACCAGCAGATCCAGGTGGTGGAGAACTTCACCACTCGCCGCGTCTCCTCGATCGTGCTGGCCCCGCTGGATTCGCAGGCCCTCGTGAAACCGGTCGAATCAGCCATCGCGTCGGGCATTCCCACGGTGGTCATCGATTCCGATCTGAAGTCCGACAAGTACGTGAGCTTCGTGGCGACCGACAATTTCCGAGGCGGGCAGATGGGCGCGGACCACCTTGCGAAGCTGATGGGCGGCAAGGGCAATGTGATCCTGCTGCGCTACGCGGTCGGTTCCGCCAGCACCGAGGCGCGCGAGGCCGGGTTCCTGGACGCCATCAAGAAGCATGCGGACATCAAGATCCTCTCCGCCGACCAGTATGCCGGCGCCACGCGTGAGACGGCCTACTCTGCGTCCCAAAACCTGCTCAACCGGTACGGACGCGAGCTGAACGGCGTGTTCTGCCCGTCCGAATCCACCGCCGTCGGCATGGCCAAGGCGCTGCGCGACCTCGGCTACGCGGGCGGCAAGGTGAAGATGGTAGGATTCGACACCGGCGCGCAGTCGGTGGCCGACCTGCGGGCGGGCGACATCCAGGGCTTGATCGTTCAGAACCCGCTGCGCATGGGCTACGAGGGCGTCATGACCGCGGTGAGGAGTCTGAAGGGCGAGACCGTACCCAAGCGACTCGACACCGGCGTGACCCTGGTGTCGAAGGAGAACATGGATCTGCCCGACGTGAAGGAGCTCCTCGAGCCCCCGCTGTCGAAGTACCTCAAATAGGAGGTCGAGACAGGACGTGCCCGGGCCGCCGCTTCGTTGACGTGACGGTCTCCCCCGCTAGGCTGGCCACCGCATGCAACGCATCTTGGTGACGGGCGGGGCCGGCTTCATCGGGTCGAACCTGACGCTGGCCCTGCAGGAGCGGCATCCCCACGCGGAGATCACCGTCGTGGACGACTTCCGTTCCGGGGACTTCAAGAACCTGCGCGGGTTTCGGGGCTGCTTCGTGACGGCCGATGTGTCGCGGCTCGACTGGGTGGCGCGATTCCGGGACGAGGCGTTCGATGCCATTTTCCACGAGGCGTCGATCACGGACACGACCGTGCACGACCAGTTCCTCCAGGCGCACGACAACATCGAGGGTTTCCGCCGGCTTTTGGATTTCGCGCAGCCTACGCATACCCCCGTGGTGTATGCCTCCTCGGCCGCCACCTATGGCATCACCAGCGGCATTAACCGCGAGGACCAGGAACCGGCGCCCGCGAATATCTACGCATTCTCGAAGGTCCATCTCGACAATCTCGCGCGCCACAGCACCCGGCGGCATCCGTCCTGGAAGATCGTGGGCCTCCGGTATTTCAACGTTTATGGGCCGCGCGAGGTGCACAAGAAGGCGGCGGCGAGCATGATCTACCAGCTCTACGTGCAGATGAAGTCGGGCCGGCGCCCGCGCGTCTTCCGCGGCGGCGAACAGAAACGCGATTTTGTTTACGTGAAGGATGTGGTCAACGCCACCATCGCGGCGCTGGGCGCTCCGCGCGGCGGCGTCTACAATTGTGGCAGCGGCAGTCCGTTCTCCTTCAATGAGGTGATCGCCGCGCTGAACCAGGCGCTGGGCACCTCCTGGGAGCCCGACTATTTCGAGAACCCCTATGCGTTCTACCAGCCGCACACCGAGGCGGACATGACAAAGGCACGGAACGACCTTAGCTTC
>CAZYJB010001056.1:0-2050 GCA_964647675.1 uncultured Verrucomicrobiota bacterium
CCTTTCTGCCCCAGGCCTGGTCCGCCGAGCGGGTGAAGGCCTTGATCGCCTCGGGGATGGATCCTGCGGAGGCGGTGCGAGCGCCTGCGTTCGGAGAGGACGAACCGGATTGGAATCGACTCACCGACGACCAGGCCCGCGCCGCCCTGCGGGTCCACTATGCGAGGTCCGGACTCGTGGTCTTCCTGGCTTTGATGTTGCTG
Organism: uncultured Verrucomicrobiota bacterium; assembly: GCA_964647675.1. GTDB lineage: Bacteria > Verrucomicrobiota > Verrucomicrobiia > Limisphaerales > CAIMTB01 > CAIMTB01. Next base: position 204 of record CAZYJB010001056.1, read on the forward strand.
CGCGGGTGGGCCGGGCGCGTCTATGCTGCGGCGCTGGTCCGCGCGGTGCGACGCGGCGCTCTCGGCGAGGAACAACTCTCCGAGACGGAATGGGGCATCCTTGCGCGATTCGGGCTGATCCATACAACGGCGCCCCGGCGGCGTGCCTGGCCGTGGCGGGTGGCGGCTTGGGCGGCGTCCCGGACGGGCCGCATATTCTGCGCCATTGTGGTGTTCCTGGGCTGGCTGGGGTTCGTCGTGGGCACCTATGTGAGCGCGTTCCTCGCATATCATCCCGTGATCAGCTTCCTGAACCAACCGCTGGTCCAGGTGCCCGTGTTCAGGTACGTACCCGCTCACCTGGAGGATCCCGTGCCGGGCCTGCTGCTCACTGCCCTGATGCTCGGCGTGGCGGCGATCGTGCGGTGGAGGTCGCGCCCTCGCAGGCACGGACTGAATGTCATGACCGCACGAGGAACCGGTGGCTAGCGGGCGACCCGGGTTTTCGCGTCGTCGAGCGCCGCCGTCGCGCCTAGCCTCGCGCCTCCATGGGCAAGCCGACTGATGGACGGGTCGTTGCGGTCTGGAGTCATCTGATCCCCATTCGCACGCGGGTTCCGCTCAAGTTCGGGCGCGAGACGTTGAGCGAGGTGAATGTCCTGCGCGTGCGCGTGCGATGGCGCACGCGCGACGGGCGCGAGGCGGAGGGTTGGGGCGAAACGCCGTTGAGTGTTCAATGGGGATGGCCGTCCACCCTGCCGTACGCGCAGCGCTTCGAGGCCATGACGAATCTCGCGCGACGCCTGACCGAGGCCTGGGCGGGTTTCGAGTCCGTGGGACATCCCATCGAGGTTGGCTGGGATTTCGTGGAGCATGTTCTCGGTGCGCTGCTGAAGGAGGAGAACCTGCGGCGCGGTCCGGAAGCGGAACCGATGCCCTGGCTGGCGGCGTTGATCACCGCGTCGGCCTTCGATCTCGCCGTGCACGAGGCGTACGGACGCGCCCTGGAGCTTCCCGTCTATGCCACCTATGGCGCGGAGCACCTGAACCGAGACCTGGCGGATTTCCTGGAGCCCGAACCCGGGTCTGGCGTGGCGTTTCGTGACCGTTATCCCGCCGATTTCCTGGTGCCGCGTCCGAGCGGACTCAAAGCCTGGCACCTCGTGGGCGGACTGGATCCCATTGCACCGGACGAGTGCACGGGCGCCGAGCCGCAGGACGGTTATCCGGTCCTGCTCAAGGACTGGGTTCGTCGCGACGGTCTCGCCTGCCTGAAAGTCAAGCTGCGGGGAACCGACGCGGCGTGGGATTACGACCGCCTGGTGGAGGTCGGCTCCCTGGGCGTCGCCTGCGGCGTCGAGTGGCTCAGCGCCGATTTCAACTGCACCGTGACGACGCCCGCCTACGTCAACGCGATCCTGGACCGGATGCGCGACCAGCATCCACGGATCTACGGCATGCTGCTGTACGTGGAGCAACCCTTTCCCTACGACCTCGAAGCGGCGCCGATGGACGTGCACAGCGTCTCCGCCCGCAAGCCCCTGTTTCTGGACGAGAGCGCACACGACTGGCGTCTGGTGCGTCTGGGACGCCGCCTGGGTTGGAGCGGTGTGGCTTTGAAAACGTGCAAGACCCAGAGCGGGGCGCTGCTGAGTTTGTGCTGGGCGCGCGCGCACGGCATGGGACTGATGGTGCAGGATTTGACGAACCCCATGCTGGCCCAGATTCCGCATCTCCAGCTTGCGGCACATGCCGGCACCATCATGGGGGTGGAGACGAATGCGATGCAGTTCTACCCGGACGCCTCGACGCCGGAAGCGGTGATCCATCCTGGGTGTTATCGCCGCCGGTCGGGGCAGGTGGACCTC
>CAZYJB010001057.1:0-2044 GCA_964647675.1 uncultured Verrucomicrobiota bacterium
ACAACCGGATTTCTCGACACGGCTATACAACCTCCCGGTTCGCTCACCGACTGTCGAGACCGTTGGAGGCTGGACGATTCTCACCGACCCCTCCCTGTTTGAGGATGCCGAGCGCCTCAGGGAGGCAAAACTCCCGAATGAAACCGGCGGCATCCTTCTTGGCAGTATGGACACTCACCACCGGCGGATCTACGTCGTCAGCCTCTTGCCTTCGCCGCCGGACAGCCAAGAGTGGCCACACCTCTACATCCGGGGCTCGCGAGGGCTGCGTAATCGAGTTGAGGCGCTGTCCAGCGCCAGTCATTCCAACGTGGACTACATCGGCGAATGGCACTCACACCCTCCCCGATGCAGCGCGGGAGCGAGTCAAACCGACCGAGTCGCCCTATCAAAGATCGCGCGAGAGATGTGGGCAGCCGGTCTGCCCGCGCTAATGCTGATTGTCGCCGGTTCTTGGCGACACCAATTCCACATCCAGCAGCATGCCCAGAATCCAGGTTAACCGACCCGGCAAGGGTCGGCCTACCGTGAACATGGCGCCGTTATCCAGCGCCGCTCCGCTCCCGATCACCACCCGGCTTCCGCCTCATCCGGACATCGTTCGAGATCAAATCGGACACTTATTCCAGGCCAATTCGGAAGCCCCAACGGGCCAAATCGGACGCGATTACACGACGGCCAAAGAGTGTCCTCGTTGCCGTCGGAATAGCCGGCGACACGCCGCCAGAGGAACGCCGCGAGCAAGGCGGCGCTTTGAAAGCGGGTCGCGCTTCTTCGTTTCCACCCAGGCTGGCGGTGAGGGCATCAACCTCCAGAAAGCCTGCGACATCATGGTGAACTACGATCTGCGATGGAACCCGATGCGACTGCAGGAGAGCATCGGGCTGCTGGACCGTTACAGGCAAACTGAGCGGGTGCAGGGTGTTCAACCTGCGCGTACCCCAGTCGTGGGATGCCCGCATCTCCCAGCGGATCCTCGAAAGACTGGAGGTCATCCAGCACACCATGACTTTCGCCGGTCTGAACGAGGACTATCGGGAGATGCTCCTCGGCGAAGTGGCCAAGCGGATTGAGCCGGGCAGGCTTTTTGGCCACGCGATACGCGGAGAGGCGGTCTCGGATTCCGCAGTGGATGTCGACATGAGTGATAGTGAGACCGAGCCGAATCCACCGCTTTCTCGGTTGCGGCGGCGATCATAAGTCCAAGTTCGTTCCCAAGGCGTGCTGCCACCAAGTGGTGTCTCGTTTCTGGAATCAGCTTTCCAACTGTATCAAGACCCGTCCGCCCTCGGCGGTCAGAGTGTAGCAGCGGCGACCGGACTCAGGATCCTGTTTCGAGCGGACGAGGTTCATTCCCTCCAGTTCCTGCAGGGCGCGAATCGTGGCGTTGAGGCCCAAACCATGATCCTCGCGAAGACGGCGACGGAGCGCGGCGGCCGTGGCATGGGCGGGAGAAGGAGAACGGGCCACGGCAAGCAGAACCGCGCGACGCACCTTGGCGCGGACCACCCGGGCGTACTTGCGCCAGTCCGGGCTCGCTGGTCTGGCATTTATCGTCGGGGCGACGTCGAAAGCACCGGGGAGGGCACGCCGGCCTCGAAGCGTCAGTTCGTATAGCTTCCCTGTGACGTGATGCGGATTCAGGCAACGAACCAGATCTCGTTCGCGCATCTGCTGGAGCAGGTACCAGACGTCGCGGAGCTGGATGCGGGGCGTGAACTCCCGCGCCGCGGTGCAGATCTCCGACGTGGTCATCGGCTTGCGAAGCACCCGGGCTACGGCGGCGCGTTGCCGTCCGCGGCAGATCCAGGTTGTGTCGTCCTTGGCGCGTGACATCAATTCCGCCACCACTCCCGAGTACTTAAACCTTGCGCCCATTGCGTTCGGAGCACGCGCGCCATGGCGGCGTCCGAACGATTCGTTGGTGAGGTTCTTAAGCCCGCCCGCCCTCCCAACCGGACCATGGAATCGCCCGTCTACTTCCCAGGCTCGCGCACGGGCTCAACGACCGGGCCGGAGGCGGCCGCGGGCGGGATGGCGGGCC
>CAZYJB010001058.1:0-2040 GCA_964647675.1 uncultured Verrucomicrobiota bacterium
GGCATGAGGAAGTCGAAGATGCTCCACAGATCGAGCACCGAGTTCTCCATCGGGGTGCCGGTGAGGACGAGTCGGTGCCGGGCGCGGACGGCCTTCACCGCCTGGGAGTTTTGGGTCTGGCGGTTCTTGATGTGCTGGGCCTCGTCGAGCACCACGGTGTCGAACTCGACGCCACGGTAGCGGTCGAGGTCCCGGCGCAGCAGGGCGTAACTCGTGATGACCAGATCGTGCCGCGGGATCTCGGTGAATCGCGCCTGTCGCTGGGGGCCATCGAGGACCAGGCAGCGCAGGTCGGGCGTGAAGCGCTGCGCTTCGAGACGCCAGTTGGATACCAGCGAGGTCGGGCAGACCACCAGGTGCGGCGCGGCGGTGCCAGGCGCCGCGTTGTCGCGTGCGAGCCGCAGCAGGGCGAGGGTCTGCAGGGTTTTTCCGAGGCCCATTTCGTCGGCGAGGATGCCGCCGAAATGATTCCGGCGCAGGAAGAGCATCCAGGCCACGCCCTGGCGCTGGTAGGGACGCAAAGTCGACTGGAGTGGGCCGAGGTCCGGGCATTCGAGGGGGATGGCACCGGACATCTGGCGGGCTTGCTGGCGCCACGCGGCGGGCGCTTCCGGCTCGCGGCCCAGTGTGCGCAGCGTGGCGTCCACGAAGCCCGCCTGCGCGGCCTCCATGCGGTACGCGCCGGCGTGCTGTTCCGGCGCGGTGTCGACCAGGATTTGTTCGAGTTCCTCGACGGCGCCGGTGTCGAGCAGCGCGAACTTCCCATTGCGCAGCCGCGTGAAGGGCTGGCCGCCGCGCAGCAGCCGTTGCACTTCGGCGGCCGGCAGGGTGGTGCCCTGCGTGCCGCGGTAGGTGATCTGCACATCGAACCACTGCACGCCCGAGGACGAAATCGCGATGCGCGGCTCGATGGACTCCAGATTCTGCGCCGTGGAACGTTCCAGGCGCTCCTCGAGTTCCACCGTCCATTCCTTTTGCAGGCGCGGATAGTCGCGCGCGAAAAACGTGAGCACGGAATTCTGGCCGCTCAGGTCGAACTCGCCCGCCGCGTTCGGCCCGTGAAAGCCCGCGCGCCGGAGGCGGTCGAGGGCCACCGCCTCCGACCCTGGATCGCGCGCGAGATAGCGCCGCGCATTCGCTGGGTCGGGTTGCCACCCGGACTCCGACGCCGGGGAAGCCCCCGCCTGGAAAACGCGTGCGCCATAGGTCCACGAAAGCCGCGCGGTCAATCGCGCCAGGCCGCCCGCGAGATGAAGGTGAAACCGCGGCGGCTGGGTGGAGACCTCGAAGCTGGCCGCGCTGAAGTCTGCTTCCCAGTCGGTGGTGCGCTCCAATTCGGGCAGCGCGGCGGACACGAAGGCGGGAATCAACGGACGCGCGAGGCGCATCGGGCCGGCGAGGACGGCGAGGCAGCCGGGCGGAAGTCGCACCGGCTGGAAGACGGCGTCCGTGAGCAGCCAGGGCTGGGGCGCGGCCACGAGGGTGGGCGGCTGGGGCAGGGGGCGCAGTTGCAGGATGATCTCGCCACTGTCCTGCAGGCGCGCGCGCAATGGGGCCCGCCAGGGCGTGTCCTCGACGCGCACCTTCCGCCCTTTCCCGAACGTGATGCGCGGGTGCTGCACCAGGCGTTCGAGCAAGGTGGCGAGGTCGGCGGGTTGAACTTGCAGCATCGCCGGCGAATCGCCTCCGGCGAGCAGCTCGAGCGCATCCAGGAGTGCGGCGTCCCGGGCCTCGAGCTGGAACGGCACATCGAGCGGAAGCGAGGCGAGCGGACTCTGGCGTTGGCGCCAGGCGCCTTCGATGAACAGCGTGGCTTTGCCGCGCGCCAGGCCGTCGGCGAGGTTGGGGGGCAGGACGACGTGAAGCTCGAGCGGTTCGCCGGGAGCACCCGCCTCGGCACGGCGCAGCCGCCTCGCGTCGCGGGTGGGGGGGCGGGGGGACGCCGTGGAGCGCGCGGCAGGTGCCGGGCCGCCGGCCGAGGGCCGTGATGGAGCGCCGGGGGGGGCCGGTGGGGGGGCCGGTTTGAGGAAGTGCAGTCCG
>CAZYJB010001059.1:0-2037 GCA_964647675.1 uncultured Verrucomicrobiota bacterium
CCTTTCTCGAGTGGCTCGCCGGATTGGGGCGAGGGGCGAGGGGGGCGAGGCAACGCCTCGCGAGGAGATAGCCCAGGGCGCAAGCCCTGGGTGCGCTATGCAATAAGATGATTCGGCGTCCTGAAGGGACGCCGAGTTGCGAGACGGAGCTCGCCACCCACCAGGACCGAAATGCTGAGTGGTCTGTGATGAGCGGCGAGTCGGGCGGAAAGGAAAAGCCCAGGTAAGAACTCCGGAGCGCGAAGCAAGGCAGGTGGCTCGCCGGCTCCGTCCGGCGAGTCGGGCTTAAAGCCCGAGGGAGATCCCCACATCGTGCCGCGGTTTCCCAATTGCGCAGACGCGTCCCCGTTTCGATGCATGCATTTCATTTCCGGATCTGATCCGGACAAGAGATCCTCCCGGCATGTTGTACCTCGGTCCAACCGCGACGCGGGACGGGGCCGAAAATCGCGGGAACCTCGTCGGGGCGTTTGGGGGCCCCAGGTGGCGCTTCGCAGGGGTTCTCCTCGCCGCTTTCCTGACGGCAACACTGGGATGGATCCTGCCGTTGCAGGCGGCCTCAGTGCGGTGGGCCGCCTCTTCAGGGCGGGTGTACGTCGAGGGTCCCGGAACGATGACCCTGAGCGACCTCGTCGCCGCGGCGGATGGAGCGCCGATCCGGGAGGTCTCGCCCGGGATCTGGCAGGTTGATGCGGAGGTGATCGTGGAGGACGGCGCGCGGCTCGAGCTTCACTCCCGCGCACAGGGAGGCGACGTCGACGAACTGCGTCTCCGCAGCGACAACCTTCCGGTTCCCCGGAGCGTGACCTCGATTCGTGCCGACTGGGGAACCCTCAGCATGTGCGGCATCCGGCTGCTGTCCTGGGATGCGGCGGTGGGCGGACCCGACACGGAGTACGCGCGGTTCGGAAGGGCCTACGTCGGTGTGCGGTCGAGGCTGGCGCCGGATGGAGTGACCGCGCTCGAGTCGCGCATGGACATCGTCGGCTGCGAGATCAGCCACCTGGGCTACGACGATGCGGAGTCCTACGGATTGACGTGGAAAGTCGCGGGCGAGGAGACGCCGGACCTGTTCGAACGTGTCGACGTCTACGGCGACGTGCGCGACAGCCGCATCCATCACAATTACTTCGGCCTCTATTTTTTCGGAGCGCAGGGCATGAACATCGTGAGCAACGAGGTCGCCCATTGCGTGGAGTATGGCGTCGATCCCCACGACGACTCGGATCAACTGCTCATCGAGGGCAACGACGTTCATCACGACGGCAACCACGGCATCATCGCCTCCAGGCGCTGCGACCGGCTCGTCATCCGGTCCAACGTCGTGGGGAGCAATCGCAACAACGGGATCATGCTCCACCGGTCCTCCGACGATTGCGTGATCGAGGGAAACCGCGTCTCGGACAACGCGGATGCCGGCATCGTGAACGTCGTCACGTGGAGCGGGCTCCGAGTGCATCCGGAAACAGGGTTGGTGACAATCGAGCCCGTGGCCTGGACCGCCTTGACCGGTGGCGACCGCCTGTGGCGCGCGACGGTGACGGAGGCCGGGGAATCCGTGCGCTGGCGGCTTGCAGGCCTCGCGGCGGGACATCGCTATCGGGTGTCGCAGAATGGCGCCGGCGCCCTGGTGGCCACCGCGGAAACCTCGGGAGAGTTGGAGTGGACCGATCCGTTCGACGTGCCGAGGGTGGTGGAGTATCGCGTGGCTCCCGAGAGTAGGATCCAGATCGTCCCTGCGACTGGCGGGCCCTTGCTCGAATGGCAAGGTGGGCGTTTGCAGCGCGCGGAGCGGCTCGGAGATGGGGAGTGGCTGGATGTCCCCGAGGCGACGAGCCCGATGCGGTTGGAACGAGTCTCGGGAGGCGGCGGAGTTTTCTACCGCGTGATGATGGTTCCGGGACCTCTGGGAAACGGCGGAAGACGGGAACGAATCGAGCCCTCTCCATGACGACCGCCGGGCTCTCCCCGCGAAGCGGCAACCCGATCGCTGCCCCGCAGGGGCAAAAGGTGATAGCCCAAGGCGAAGCCTTGGGA
>CAZYJB010001060.1:0-2036 GCA_964647675.1 uncultured Verrucomicrobiota bacterium
TTTCCCTCGATTCGCTGCCCCGGATCAACTGGGGACAGCTCCACCGCTGGGTCGACCACCTCAACGCCGCCCTGAAGAACCATGTCTGACCGATCGCTCCTCGCGCGTCTCGAAGCCCTCGTCGGACAGCCGTTCCCCTGCCGGCTTGAAGGTGACCGCTGCGTCGAGCTCGCCCTCACCTCCGACGCCCACCTCGTCCACGGCCTGATCCGGCACCACACCCCGGCGCAGAAGCAGGACGTCCTGCGGCTCGTGAGCCAGCTCACCGGCCTGCGCCGGCTCGACCTGCGCCGCAACTGCCTCGGCCAGCTCGTGCCGGAACTCGCCCAGCTCACCGAACTCGAACACCTCAACCTCGGCTCGAACTACCTCGGCCGGGTTCCCGTGGAACTGCAGTCCTTCCCGCGCCTCCGCCACCTGCAGCTCGGCAACAATGATCTCACCGAGCTCCCCGGGTTCCTCGGCGAGTACCCGGACCTCGAGTACCTCGCGCTGCACAAAAACGTTCACCTGAAGTCGATCGAGTCGCTCGCGCCCCTGCGCCGCCTGCGCACGCTCAACCTCTATTTCGTCAACCTCAACGTCCTGCCCGGCTTCCTCTACGAGTTCGTCGAACTGCGCTCGATCGCGCTCTGGAACGTGAGCCGGTTCCCGCAGGGCATCGCCCCGCTGCGGAACCTCGAGTTCTTCACACTCTGCGGCACACCCGGCCTGCGCGGACTGCCCGCCGGCTTCACCAGCCTCGCGAAGCTGCGCATGACGCGCCTCTTCCAGAACAACCTGGAGTCGCTCCCCGAAGACATCTCCCAACTCTCCCAGCTCGAGCAGATTTCGGTCTACCAAAACCAGCTCGCCTCACTGCCCGATTCCTTCGGAGATCTGACCCGTATGGAGAAGGTCAATCTCGGCTGGAACCGGTTCACACGCGTGCCCGACTGCTTGCGCCGTCTCCCCAATCTCAAGTGGATCGCGCTGTTCGAGAACCCGCTCACCGAACCCGTGCCGGCCTTCCCGTCCGCCACGCGCGTGTGCATCGAATGGCCGTTCTCGACCGTGCATGCCGCCGCCTGATCCGGCCCGCCGCGCGTCCCCACTTCCGCATGCCCTCCCCCCTCACGCCGCTCAACAATCTCCGCATCCGCTTGATGGAGGTCGTGAACTCCCTCCAGGACCCCGGGCTCGCCCGGCGGCGCCAGTTCCATCGCGATCGCCAGAGCGCCGAGTATCAGCGCGCCTTCACCACGCCCAACCCGCTGGTGACGGTCTCGATCGCCACCTACAACCGCGGACCGCTCCTGTTCGAACGCTCCATCCCGTCCATCCTGCGGCAGGACTACCCGAACTTCGAATGCATCGTCATCGGCGACTGCTGCACCGACGGCACCGCCGAGCGCATGAAGTCCATCACCGACCCGCGCGTGCGGTTCGAGAACCTCGCCGAACGCGGCAAATACCCGGATCACCCGCGCCACCGCTGGATGGTCGCCGGCTCGGTCCCGGCCAATCGCAGTCTCGAGTTGGCACGCGGCGAGTTCATCACCCATCTGGACGATGACGACGAGCACCCGCCCGATCGCCTCTCGAAGCTCGTCCGCTTCGCCCAGGAACGCCGCCTCGACTTCGTCTGGCACCCGTTCGAGTACGAACTCGCGTCCGGCGAATGGGCCGTCAACCACGCGCCGAAATTCGCGCGCAACCAGGTGACGACCTCCTCGATTCTGTTCCATCGCTGGCTCGGCTCGGTGCGGCTCGACTTGAATGCCTGGCGCTACAACGAGCCGGGCGACTGGAACCGGTTCCGCAAATACCGCTTCCTGGGCGTGAATGCGGCGCGCCACCCCGACCTCCTCCTCAAGCACTACAAGGAACGCAACCAGGGGAAGAAGTAATCCCACGGCTTCCCAACCCGCACGCCATGTCCAAAGCCATGAACATCTTCGAACACCTCGAATCCGAGGTCCGCTCCTACTGCCGCGCCTTCCCCGTCGTCTTCGCCAAGGCCAAAGGCCCGTACCTCTACGACGAGGACGGCACCG
>CAZYJB010001061.1:0-2032 GCA_964647675.1 uncultured Verrucomicrobiota bacterium
CGGCGCTCATGATGCAGCCCTCGAGGCACGCGGGTCGGGGTCTCGCGTTCAGGGAACTCAAGAGCTATCCGGTGGGCGTCGCCGTGGCAGCAGGCCATCCCTACGCTCGACGTCGCCGAGTGACGTCGAAAGAGGCCTGTAAAGAGCCGATCATCGCCTACTCCCGGAAAGAGTATCCCGACTATCACGAGTTCGTCGCCCGCAGCATCGGCCCGGACGTGAAGCACCTCAACCTGGTCGAAGAATGCGACAGCGGGACCAGTCTCATCGCAGCGGTCGCGTCAGGCAGGGGCATTTGCATCTGCGCATCCGTTGTTGCGGCCACGGCCGGCCGTCGACTGACATTTGTTCCCCTCGATCCGCCACCACCACGCGCGGTCGTCTGCCTCGCCCATCGAAGCCAGGGTACTTCGTTTGTGACCGACACGCTGGTCGCCATGGCCCACTCCGCTTTCCGTGGCAGGGACTGACTCCCTCCTGCAAGCGCGCGCTGAATGCGATGAATCTGAGCCGAAGTGACTGGTGCGATGGGGCATGCACATGCCAGTCGAGTGCTGGAACTGGTCGGGGAGAGCGAGAGTTCGCGCTACGAGCACCAGATCCGGGTGACGAACCTGGCCTTGGAAATGCTGAACATCGCTGACCTGAACCGGCAGCGTGCCAACATCGAGAACAGGCACGACGAGCTCACGAAGACTGCGGAGCAATTGCATCCGCCCGCCTGCTCGCAGCGGCATTGGGATCCGATACTGGCTCCGCCCTCACCGACTTCTGCCACGCTCTGCTGAACGCCAACGAACTCCTCCACATCGACTAGGCCGGCGCGGTCAGGACGTGGCGCAGGTAGAGGTACATGAGTGGGGCGTTGAACAGCAGGCTGTCGAGCAGGTCGAGCACGCCGCCGATCCCGGGCAGCAGGCGCCCCGAGTCCTTCACCCCGGCCTCGCGTTTGAACAGCGATTCAATCAGATCGCCGATGACCGCGGCCACGCCGAGCAGGACTCCCAGGATCACGGCGTGCACCGTCTTCATGCCGGCAAGGTGGTCGCCCAGGAACTGCACGAACACCAGGCTGGCGCCGACCGAAAACACGATCGCCCCGCCGAAGCCTTCCCAGGTCTTCCCGGGGCTGATGCGCGGAATCATCTTGTGCCGTCCGATCAGCGACCCGGTCACATAGGCGCCGACGTCACTGAACTTGGTCACCAGGATGAAGTAGAGGACGTAGTACCGACCCTCGATGCCAGGGAAGAAGACGATCTTGGAAAGGAAGTTGAGCAGCCACGGCACGTACATCAGTCCGAAGAGGGTGGTGGAGACGGCGACCAAACCTTCCTGCAGCGATTTCGAGACGAAGCGCCGCAGGCAAAGCCCGAGCACGAACACCACGATGATGGCATTCTCAAAATCGTTCGCCTTGGCCGGCATGAGCTCATGCGCGTGCGGAATGAACCCGGTGAAATAGAGGAACGTCGTGAGCATCAGCGCAAGGCCCGACGCAATGCCCCAGTACCGGTAGCACCCGAGCCCGCGCTTCTCGACCAGGTCGTAGAACTCCCGAAGTCCCTGCCAGGCGAGTCCGAGGAGGATGGCGAGAAACGCCCAATTGGTAACGGCGTGGTTCGACGAAAAGATGGTCCAGAGCACCAGGCTCCAGAGCAGGACCGTGCTGCCGAGACGGCGCACAAAAATCACCGCCTTGCTGCTGGGGGCAACGGGATGGGGAGGTGCTTCCGCGGGCACGCGGGATGAAGCCCCGCCCGCGCGGGTGGCGGGAAGCAAAAAGGCGCGCTTCACACCTGCATTTCGGCATCGCGCGACGGGGAGCGTCGTGCTACCCCCCCGACCGTCCCCACCCGATTGGAGCCCCCATGCAACCGCCCTCTGGAGCGATCCCCTGCCCCGCCCCTGCCGCCGCCTCGTCTTGTCCGACACCGTTGCGCCCGGCGCGCGCGGCGGCTTTCACGCTGATCGAGCTGCTGGTGGTCATCGCGATCATCGCCATCCTCGCGTCGATGCTCCTGCCGGCCCT
>CAZYJB010001062.1:0-1239 GCA_964647675.1 uncultured Verrucomicrobiota bacterium
CGGCATCCGAGATTTGTTCCAGTGACTGGAGTTCAGACGTGTGCTCTTCCGACCACCAGCGAGATGCCGGCGAAGGCGCCGATCAGCAGGGTCATGATGCGGTTGCTCGCGTTGGCGAATTCGCTCATGTCCTGCTGGGTGCGGATGGAGAAATCGTCCTCCTTGCCGTCGTTGATCTGGTGCAATTGACGCAGGACGGAAGCGAGACTGTTGGTGACGTCGGTCAGCGCGTCGAGGCTCTCCGCCTGCATGCTGAACATGCGGAACTTCGTATCACCCGAGAGCCGCTTCATGGCGCTGGTGAAGGGGACGAGGATGATGTCGTCCTGGTCCGAGCCGAAGGCATTGGCGCCTTTGGGTGAGAGCCAGCCGACCACCGTGAACGGGACGTTGCGGATGCGGATCACCTGACCGACCGGGCTGACGCCATCGCCGAAGAGCGCGGCGGACGTGGTATTGCCGAGGATGCACACCTTGGTGGCCCCCAGGACATCAGCGTCGGTGAAGTTTTCCCCCTCGCGGAATTTCCAGGCGCGGATGCCGGCGTAGGCGGCGCTGACGCCCATGACGTTGCCGGACGTGTTCTGGTTGCCGACCGTGACCTGGCCGGAGGCGCGCACTTCGGGGCTCACGCCGACGATGCCTGGAACTTCGCGGGAAAGCGCGTCGTAGTCGCGTTCGGTGAGCGTGGCGGACATGCCGAAGCCGCCGCGCACGCCGCCGCGGGACATGTTGCCTGAGAAGACCATCACCAGGTTGTTGCCCATCGAGGCGATCTGCTTGTCGACCTCGGCCTTCGCGCCGGCGCCCATGCTGACGCCGACGATGACGGCCGAGATGCCGACGATGATCCCCAGCATGGTGAGGAAGGACCGGAGAATGTTTCTCCGGATGGCCCGCATGGCCGTGCGCAGGACAGCGATCATGGTGCGTGCGTGGGAATCAGGCGAGGTGCTCGGCCTTCTGCTCGGCCTCGAGGCGCGCGAGGGCGTCGCCGGCGACCGAGCGGGGTTGGACGGTTTCGTCGCTGCGGATCAGGCCGTCGCGCATGACGATCTTCCGCTTGGCGAAACTGGCGATGTCGAGCTCGTGCGTCACCATGACGATGGTGATGCCCTGCTCGTTGAGGGACTGGAAGACTCCCATCACCTCGATGCTGGTGCGGCTATCGAGGTTGCCGGTGGGCTCGTCGGCGAGGAGTACCCGCGGCTCGTTGACCAGCGCGCGCGCGATGGCCAC
>CAZYJB010001062.1:1249-2031 GCA_964647675.1 uncultured Verrucomicrobiota bacterium
GAGGTCGAGGCATTTCATGGCGCGCCGGTGCTGCTCGCGCGCGGCGATGGCCGGGCGGGTGTAAAGCATGGGAAGCTCCACATTCTCCCGCGCCGAGGTGCGGGCGAGAAGGTTGAACCCCTGGAAAACGAAACCGAGTTTGCGGTTGCGCAAGTCGGCCAGTTGATCGCGGTTGAGACCTCCGATGTCCACGCCATCGTGGAGGAAGCGGCCGCCGGTGGGGCGGTCGAGGCAGCCGATCGTGTTCATCATGGTCGACTTGCCGGAGCCGCTGGCGCCCATGATGGCGACGAATTCACCGGGATAAATCTCGAGGTTCACCCCGCGGACGGCATGCACTTCGAGGGAACCATTGCGGTAGGTGCGCCGGTAGTCCTCGAGTTTGATGATGGGGTCCATGGCGCGACGAAGAGGGGGCGTCGTGGGGCGAGAGCGTCAGGAGGACGAGCGGGTGCCGGGCCGTTGTCTCAACGGCGTCCGCCGCCAAACGGATTGCCGAGCGGGTTGGAGCGCTGCTGGGTGGCGGCCGCGGCCGAGACCGTGCCGGTGGCGATGACATCGCCTTCCTTGAGTCCCTCCAGCACTTCCGTCGAGGTCGTGTCGCTAATGCCGAGCTTCACCTGCGTCGCGCGGAGCACGGAGCGCTTCCCGCCCATCGGCAGGTCTTCCTTTTCGATCAGGTAGATCGTGGCGTTCTTGGGCGTGTTGTCGGGGCGCGGGGACCCGCCGCCACCGAATCCGCCGCCTCCGCCGCCAAAACCACCGCTGCCTCCGCCACCACC
>CAZYJB010001063.1:0-2026 GCA_964647675.1 uncultured Verrucomicrobiota bacterium
GCTGGCAGGAGTCCCTCGCGCTGCTCGCGAATCTCGTCGAACCCGAGATTCCCGACGGGCCTTGATCGCCGACAGTTCGGGCTGCTCATCCTCTGCGGTTTGGGCAGGATGCGCGCGGCGGGCCGGATGCCCAAGCCAACCGACCCGGCTTCCCTGGCGACTCATCGCCGGGGTCGAAGCCGGATGCGAACTCGAACCGGATCGCCTATGCGGATGCTCTTCGCCGCCGACCTGCACTATGTGCTGAAGCAGTTCGATTGGGTGATGGCCCAGGCGGCCGACTACGACGCCGTGATCATCGGCGGCGACCTCCTTGACCTCGGTTCGGCCCTCGATCTCGACATCCAGATCGTCGTGATCGGTAAGTATTTGGAGCGTTTGCGCGGCCTGACCCGGCTGTTCGTCAGCTCGGGCAATCACGACGGTGACCGGCGTGACACCTCCGGGGAATTGGTCGCCCGCTGGATTGTCGAAGCCAAGTCCCCCCAGGCATTCGTGGACGGCGATTCGGTCGAGCTCGAAGGCATCCTCATCTCGGTCTGCCGTTGGTGGGATGGTCCGGTCTCGCGCGCCGAGGTGGAATCACAGCTCGCCCGCGATGCGGAAAGGCCGAAATCGAAATGGATCTGGATCCATCACGCCCCGCCCAACCATTCCCCCGTGAGCTGGACGGGGCGAACGGATGGCGGGGACGAGGTCCTGTCGGAATGGGTAGATCGCTACCAACCGGACGTCGTGCTGTCCGGGCACATTCACAATGCGCCCTTCTATCCGGATGGCTCCTGGATTGACCGGCGCGGCCGGACCTGGGTGTTCAATCCGGGCAGGCAACTCGGCCCACGACCGGCCATCATCGCCCTCGATCTCGAACAGATGACTGCTGAATGGAGATCCCAGGAAGGCCACGAGCTGCGCCAGTTGGGGGTGGAACCCGGTCCCGGACTCACGGACCTTTCCGCGGCCGGTGCATGAGGGTTTCGAGCACGCGGTCGACCATTCCGAGATGGTCGTGACCTTCGAACTGCTGTTTGACGTCCACGAGGTATTTCGTCAGCGCGTCCAGCCGGGTGGCCAGCAGTTCCGCGAGGTAAAGGCTGGCTTCGGGCGAGCCTTCGAGGAATTCGCGCGGGTTCGGGACGACCGCGAGAGTGCTCGCCGACAGTGCTCGCACGGTCGCGGAGGGAGGTGCCTTCAGAAGCACCGCCATTTCACCGAAGATCACGCCTGCCTGCGCGGCTCGGGCGACCAGCGTCCCATCGCGCAGCACCTCCACTTCTCCCTCGATCAACACGAACATGACTCCGGAGGACCGGCCCTGCTCGATGATGATGACCTCGCCGGCGGCGAACCGGCGGACTTCGTGGTGCTTCACCAACTCGAGCATGCCAGCCATCACGAAGGGGTTTTAGCAGGCCACCTCGAGGCGGTCACCCTCCATGACCGTACTTCGTGCCCGGGTTGGCGGCGCGCTCGCCCGGTGGTCCCGACACAAAACAAAGAAAGGGGCCGGCTTGCGCCGGCCCCCTTTGCTGTGCATTGCGGATCAAATTCCTCCGCGGCCCCGGATCAGTAGTCCATGCCGCCGCCGCCACCGTGGTGCGGATCGGCCGCCGGCTTCTTCTCCTTCTCGGGGATCTCAGTGATGAGCGCCTCGGTGGTGAGCATGAGTGCCGCGATCGACGCCGCATTCTGCAGCGCGGTACGCGTCACCTTCTTCGGATCCACGACGCCGGCCTTCACGAGATCCTCGTAGTCGCCGGTGGCCACGTTGTAGCCATCGTTGCCCTTGCGGCGCTTCACTTCCTGGACCACGAGCGAGCCGTCCACGCCCGCATTGCACGCGAGCGCGCGCAGCGGGAACTCGACGGCCTTGCGCACGATGTCGACGCCGATGCGCTCGTCGTCGGTCGAGCCCTTCACGGCCTCGATGGCAGGCAGGCAGCGGATGAGCGCCACACCGCCACCGGGGACGATCCCTTCCTCGACGGCCGCGCGGGTCGCGTGCAGAGCGTCCTCGACGCGCGCC
>CAZYJB010001064.1:0-2023 GCA_964647675.1 uncultured Verrucomicrobiota bacterium
GGCGTGATGAGCCGCTGGACGCCCGGAGGCGACGGAGGCCGGCGTGAGCTGATCGACCTCTGCACGCTCATGAATTTCCAGCTGCGGGTGGGCATTCCCATTCTTCAGGCGCTGGAGGTGGCGGCGGGCGACTGCAACCACCCGCGCTTCAAGTCCACTATCATCGAGCTGCGGAAGACGGTCGAGGCCGGCGAATCGCTGGCCGACGGCATGGCGCGTTTTCCCAGGGTGTTCCCCGGCCATTTCACGAGCCTGATCCGCGCGGCCGAGACGAGCGGCACCGTTCCCGACGCGTTCATGGAGCTCAAGCGCTACCTCGAGTGGCAGGAGCAGATCATCTCCGACATCCGTCAGGCCACCATCTACCCGGCCATCGTTCTGGGCGTGGTGTGCATCTTCGTCCTCGTCCTGTTCACCTTCGTGGTGCCGAAGTTCGTGTCGCTTCTTACCCTCGCGAAGGTCGGCCTGCCGTTGATCACGCGCGTGGTGTTCTCGATCAGCGACGTCGCCAAGGCGACCTGGTGGATCTGGATCGGCCTGGTGGTCGTGGTGCCGGTGGCCGTGGGCATCGCACGCAAGCGATCCAAGAAATTCGACATCGCCTTCGACAAGATAAAGTTCGCGCTCCCGGTCTTCGGCGTGCTCAACCACATGCTGGTGGTCGCGCGCTTCGCCCACAACCTCGCCGTCCTCTATCGGTCCGGCATCCCCATCATCACCTCCCTCCAGCTCTGCCGCGATCTCGTGGGCAGCTCGCTCGTGGGCACCGCGCTGGTCGATGTCGGGCAGCGCGTCGAGTCGGGCGAAACCATCAGCGACGCGCTTCGCCGTCATCCCGTCTTCCCGCCGCTGCTCATCCGCATGGTCTCGATGGGTGAGCGGACGGGCAACCTGGACACGTCGCTCGAGAACGTGGCCGGTTACTACAACGTCGTGATTCCCCGCCGCATCAAGAAGGTGTTCAGCCTCATGGAGCCTGCCCTGATCCTCTTCCTGGTCGGCGTGGTCGGAACGGTGGCCCTCGCCATCTTCCTGCCCATCATCTCGCTGATGGGTGCGGTGCGGTAAACCCCGAGTCGTAATGCGTAACATGAAGAACCCAGGCACATCAGGATCCGTGATGCCACGGCGCGCGGGAGGCAGGCGCGTCCAGGCCCCGGCAGATCGGAGGCAGCGAAGGGCGGTCGATAGCTCCCGTGGAGCGCGGGCTGGTTTCAGTCTCATCGAGTTCATGGCGGTGGCGGCCGTGCTCGGTATCCTGGCCTCGGTGGTCGGACTCAACACCATGGCGCGCATGCGCCGCGCCGCGCGTGACGCGGAGGCGCTGAGCATGGAAACCATGGCCGGCGCGCTGAAGACCAACATCCTGCGTTACAAACGCATTCCCGCCGCGGCCGACTGGCCGCAGGTCATCGCCAGCGAACTCGCCCTGCCGGTCTCCCGGGTGCTCGCCACCCGTAACGGCATCACCCGACTGTTCATGGACGATCCGGCGCTCTCGCTGGGCGCGGCCACCAGTGCGGTGCGCACGCTTCCCTATGTCCAGAGCAGTTCGGGGTCCATCGAACCGGTGAATCCCCGCGCGCTCCTCGTTTCGTCCATCGGCGAGACGCTGCCGTCGGTGCCCTCCGGGCAGTTCCCCGTGATCTGGTCGACCCCGGGCAGCTCGCTGCCAGCGGGTTGGTCGGGCTGGGCGCCGTCCGGCGAGGATCTCCACATCGAGCGTGTGGACCTGCGCGGCCTTTTTCATCGAGTGGTGCTCAACAATCTCGACCCGGTCAACTCTGCCATCTACTCGGTGGATGCGCTGATGAGTTTCGCGGGGCAGCGCGAACCGGCCTACCTCCGAAAGGCGCGCCGCATGCAGCCGGCGGACGCGCCCAGTTGGTGGCGTTGGGGTGGCGGCGACGGCATGCTGGCCACCTGGGGCATCGAGAGCGGGGAAACCGTGTCGACCCTCAGCCACGGCATCTCGCACGTCCTTTTTGTCATGGAGGGGCCGGACGGCCAGCCCTCCACCACG
>CAZYJB010001065.1:0-2022 GCA_964647675.1 uncultured Verrucomicrobiota bacterium
ACCTTTCAAAGCCCTTTCCCGGCTCGCCGCATGTTGCCAGCGCGCTGATCTCGATGGACCAGACCGCGCTCCTGACGCGGCTCACCTGGTCGGCGCCCTACCTGCTCCTCACGGAAAATTCGGCCGCGGCGCCGCAGGTCCATGTGATCAACCTTCAGTCGCTCCTGCTCGGCGATGCCTATCGCGCGCTGGAGCGATTGGTCCTGGACGCGCTGCCGCTCACTTATCAGCCGGGCGTTGACGCGAACCACGATGGGGATTTCGTGGATGACGGCGAGAAGCTGCCGGTGCAGGGCACTGATTCCATCGAGTTTGTGGCAGGCGAAGAGGCGGTGTTGTCGCTCGCCCCGAACTACCGCAACAGCACGGGGATCTACCAACTGACCAAGACAAGTCGCTTTATCACCGATGCGATCGTGGACGGACCAGCATCCATGGCGGTGCTGCTGACCACGCCCGGCGTCGACGAACTGATCGAAGCTACGTGGCGACCGATCCGTACCAACCGCCTCTCGCGTCCCGCTGCGGTGCGTGCCTTCGTGCTGGGAGGCGACTCCCCGGACACCTCGTTGCCACCCGTGGTGACCAATGGCTACGCACTGGAGTTCCCGGGGTTTCAGCCCAAGCGGGCGTTGTTCGTTCCGGTGCCGCTGCAACGATTGCTGTTGGTAAACCTGATCAGCCTCGACCTGCAGAGCAACTCGCTGCGCGTCATAGATGCGTCGCGTCCAGACAACCTGACCGAGCTGACGGAGATTCCGCTGCCGGTACCGGAGTATGGGCTCCTCCAGGGCGCCGAACTGGATCCCCGCGGGCGCGTCGTGCTGTCGCTGGCCCGCGGCACGGCAGTGGACCTGCTTGTTCTCGATCCGCGCCGTCTGCTCGAACCGATGGGATCCTCCGGCATTCACCCGAGCATTCTCGGGCGGCTGCCCGGCGCGGGCGCGGGCTCGCTCCCCTTTGCAGTCACGGACCATGGCGTCACCGCGTCGAGTCTGCGTGGGGTCAATGTGATCAGCCAATCGGCCCCGGTGCTGCGGTTGTTGCCGGCCGGCGATCGCACGGCGCACGCGGCGGCGATCCTCGAGGCGTCGACGCGCTACGAGACGCTGCTGGCGTTGGAGGACGCAGTTTCCCTCCCGGTGCACGGCCAGGGGACCAACGCGGCCGCGGGAGACGCGCCGTATTTGTGGCGCCTGCTAATGCTGGCTCCCGGTGGGGCAGGACGCACCGTCTCCCTCGCCGCGATGAGTTCGGGTCCGGACGGCCTGCCGGCGCGGGGCACCAATCTCAGCCTCACCTCGTTCCAGGATCGCGTCTCCCTCCAACGGCTTTCGGACGACCCGCTCTCCGCGGCCTTCAACGCCTACCTGTCCGAGCCGCTGGTGCTGGTGCCCGATGCCGCGACGGAAGCGACTGTGGTGCGGTTGCGCGGCGTGGCGTTGCCCGTGCGCGCGGGTTCGCGGGTGCATGCGGGCATCCCGGAAACCATGGCCTCGAATCCGGTGCTGGGACCCTACGCAGGACGTGGCGCCTTCTCACCGCGTCCCGCACCGGGCGCCGCCCTGGTGCGGCTTGGCGCGGGTCTCGCACGTCCGATCTCGGTGATCGATGCGCGGTTGACGCTCGAATCTCCCGCGGTCGTGCGCACCACCATCGATGCAGTCAACCGGCTCTCCTGTCCCGGCAGCGCATGGCTGCATTTCGAGCATGATCTCGACGCGGAGATCACGTTGCGGCTGGACGGCCGTCCGCTGGCCGGCGGAACCGACGAGACCGGACGCACGATCGGGATCTTCACCAACGTGCCGTTCGCGGCGGGATCTCACCGGATCCTGATCGACGCCGCGCATCTTCCCAATCCCGGGGAGTACGCTGTCGAAGTGGTGGCGTCCGGATTCCGCGGACTGGACGCCACCCAGACACGCGTCGCGACGGGCGTCGTCGAGCATGAGATCGAGATGCACCATGCCTATCCGATTGCCCATACCGTCATCCAGGGGGTGGACCTGTGGGATGGGC
>CAZYJB010001066.1:0-2020 GCA_964647675.1 uncultured Verrucomicrobiota bacterium
CCTGCCCGCTCTCGTCGCGCGAGAACGGGCGTGTGTTCATCGAAAGCCAGACCAAGCGCGAATCCGGACGGCGCACACCCATCACCGCGTCGGTGATCGGTTCGCCGGTGCGCAGGGTCACGGTGGGGGGATACTCGGATTCCGGCAGCGGCGAGCCATCGAGCCGCACGGTGTTCCACTCGGCATCGGTGAGGCGGTGCGAGGCCAGGTATTCCGGCGTGATGCCGAGGATCTCGGCGGCGCTGTCGTTGAAGGTGACGAATGAGCCGTCGGTCTTGACCAGCATGACGCCTTCCGCGAGCGCGGCGACGACGGATCGGTAGGCTTCCTCGCTCTGGCGCAGGGCCTCCTCAATGCAGCGGCGTTCGCCCGCCTGCACGGCGAGCGCCACGATGTCGGCGACCGAACCGGCAAAGAGCTCCTCCTCGCTCTTCCAGTTGCGCCGCGGCCCCTGGTGCTCGAGACAGATGATGCCCACGAGGCGGCCGCGCAGGCGAATGCCGGCGTCGAGGACCGACGCGACACCGAGCGGGCGGAAATAGCTGGGCAGCAGTTCCGAGGTGCGCGGGTCGGTTTCGACGTCGGTGACCGAGACGAGGCGGTCGCGCGTGACCGATTCGAAGTAGCTGGGGAAATCCGCGACGCGCAGTTCGATGGCTGGATCCTGGATGACGGCGCCGGACTCGAAGAGGCTGATGCAGCGCAGGTTCGAGTCGCTTTCCTCGAACATCCACACGGTCACGCGGTTGACGCCGATGCCGCGCGCCGCCGCGGTCGAGATCTCCTGGAGCGCCGGGCCGAGGTCGCCGCGCGCGATCAGTTCGCTGCGCGCGAGCTCGAGGAGCGCGGAATTGGCGCGGCGCAGGCGTTCCGCGCCTTCGCGCAGGGAGGCGTCGGTGAGATGCCGCTGGATGGCGACGCCGGCGAGGGACGCGGCGAGGCGCTGCAGATCGAGCAGTGCCCCGGAGGGATGGATGCCGGCATCGAGAAATGCGGTGAAGGCGCCGAGGCGGTGCCCGGACCGCGCCACGATGGGCACGACCACCGCGGCGTCCCAGCGCTTGCGCTCGAGCTTCTCGAGCCGTGCCGCGACCGTGAAATCGCTGAAGAGATCCCGGATGACGGCGGGCTCGCCGCGGGACGAGGCGATCAACGGTCCAATGCGGCCGTCGGTGCGCGCGAGTCCGGCGAGGATCGGCAGCGATTCCGGGCGCATGGTGGGCGCCAGCACGAGGGGGTGGGGCGCGTGTTCGTCGGGAAACCAGAGGATCCAGCAGCGAATGCCGTCGTGGCGCGCCTCGCTGACCCGGATGAGTTCGGAAAGGACATCCTGCACGGGCCGGCCGGTGGCGATCCATTCGAGGATGCGCTTCTGACCGGCGAGGAATTCCTCGGAGCGCTTGCGGACGCTGGTGTCCCGGACATGGACCAGGAGCGCCTGCTTGCCTTCGGCGAGGGCGACGCGCGTGGCCCGGAGCTCGACGGGAACGGAGGAACCGTCGCTGCGCAGGCTGAAGCCCTCGGAGGTCGCCTGTTCTCCCGAGGCGAGCCGCTG
Organism: uncultured Verrucomicrobiota bacterium; assembly: GCA_964647675.1. Lineage (GTDB taxonomy): Bacteria > Verrucomicrobiota > Verrucomicrobiia > Limisphaerales > CAIMTB01 > CAIMTB01. The sequence continues at coordinate 1,556 of CAZYJB010001066.1, forward strand.
GAACCCAGCCTGGACTTCGGCACGCTGGTTCTCCGGGACCAGTTCGGTGACGTGGCGTCCGACCAGTCCGGCCCGCGGCAGCCGGTGCAGATTGCAGGCCGCGCGGTTGACGTCGAGGATCACGCCTTCGAACGACTCGAGAAAGATGGCGTCCGGCGAATTGTCGAACAGATCGCGGAACCGCGCCCGCTCGGCGGCCAGGGCGATCTCGGCCTGCTTGCGCGCGGTGATGTCGCGCGCGACACCGCTGATCCGGCGCGCGCGGCCCTGATCGTCCCGCACCACGACGCCCTGATCGAGAATCCAGCGCGGTTCGTGGCCCGGACTGGCGATGCGGTATTCCATCGCGTAACCGCTGCCGCCGCCGAGCGCGGCGTCGCGGAGTGTTTCCAGCACGCGTCGGCGATCGTGGCGGTGGATGACGGAAAGGACCGACCGCACGCGCAGCATGCGTGCGGCGATCGG
>CAZYJB010001067.1:0-2017 GCA_964647675.1 uncultured Verrucomicrobiota bacterium
GCCCGCCGAAGCGCCTGTCGGGTACGGCGCGTTCACCGTCCTGAAGGCGGCACGCTTCAGCCAGGCTGTGGGTGAGGACCCGGTTGAAGTGACCACTCCCGGCGCGGCGGGGGCGTCCTTCACGCTCAGTGCTCCGGCGGGGTATGCGGTGTCGAACGGTCGCGTGGCCGGTCCGAGTGCTTTCGCGCTCACCCTTGGCACGCAGGAATCCGGTGCGCTGTCAGGCACGACGAATTTTCCCAGCGAGGCCGCCTTGAACTCGGGCGTGCCGGCGGGATCCTGGCTGACGCAGTTCCTGCTTGGTCCGACCAATGGCGCATCCTATGTCGCGTTTTTTCCCTTCTCCCTGCAGTCCGCCGCGCCGCCCGTGCCGAAAGTCCGGAATCTGGAGGCCGCGCGGGCGGTGAATCCGTCCGCCGCGTTCCGAGTGGAGTGGGAGCCATGGACGACCGCGACGGCGGGCGATCGCGTGGCGGTGGTCATCAGGGGTCCGGCAGGTGTGCGCGAGTGGGAACTCGCCAGCGACTGCGACGGGGCCGAAGGACTCACGGCGACCGCCGGGGCGGTGGAGGTCCCGGCAGATACCCTGGCGCCTGGCGCGTCGTACACGGTGTCCGTGACCTTCGCGACACAGCTTCATACCTCGACCGACGAGGCCACGCGGTTGGTGAAGCGCGGGTATCAATCGCGCACCACGCAGTTCGCGCTTTTGACGACGAGCTCCGTGGCGCAGGAATTCGGCACGATCTCCGACGTGCGGTTGAGCGACGGGCGCCTTTACATGGTGGTGTCCGGAACGCCGCGCACCAATTACTGGGTTCAATCGACCGTCAACGGAACCAACTGGACCAACGTCCTGAACGTCTACCTTCCGATCAGCGGGAAAGCCACGGTAAGTGTCGTGGCGCCGACCGACGGTCAGCCGCGCGAGTACCGTGCCGTGCTGGAGTCGTCGATCGCGTTTCCGCTCGAGCCGGCGTCCCTCGCGCTCCGCGTGGTCAACGCGGGCCAGATGCTGATCACCCTCACCGGGACGCCGGGGGCCACCTACAACATCCAGTGGAGTTCCAACTGGACGACCTGGCAGCCGCTGTTCTTCCAAGGCATCACGCTGCCACGACGTCCGCCTGGCGGAATCAACCCGCCGCCCGGAGTGTCGTGGGGCCAGATCAACCTGGGGTTACCGTTCGCGCGAACCCCGGGCCTCCGCGTCTATCGCGCCGTGACGGTGCGGGGACCCTAGAGGCGGGCCTCGCGCCTGTGCCTCCGAGGTTCCACTGGCCGGCCCGTGGCGGGAGGGGTATAGGGAGGCCATGAAGCCCGCTCGCGTGTTCTGCCTGCTGCTGGTCGGACTGGTCCTGCCGTGGGGCGCGGGCCTGGGATGCGGACCCTCCGCGCCAAGCACGTCACTTCCTGAATCGGCGAAGCGCGGCGACATGCGTCTGGTGAAGCAGCATCTCGCGGCGAAGTCCGACCTCAACGCACGCGACGCTTCGGGACTCGCCGCGGCGCACCATGCGGCGATCCGAGGGGACGTGCCCATGCTGCAGGCGTTGGCGGCCGCCGGCGCGAATCTCGACGTCGGCAATGCCGTGGGCCGCACGCCGCTCGACCTTGCGCGTCTCAACGGAAAGATCGCGGCGTCGAAGTTCCTCATGGAACGTCCGGCTCCCGGCACGGGCGGCGGCGGTCGCGGGTTGGTGGACGGTGGTCTGGGAGTGTCGAGCGTGCTGGATAGCCAGTGAGGACCGCACCTTGTAGCCGCCACACTGCAGCACGCGCCGACTGGGGTTGGCGAGCGCCCCTGCCGATCGGCGTCGGCACGCCCCCAGGAGGGAGGGAGGGTTGGGCGGAACGTGACGCGTGACGGCAGGTTTGATAGGGACGCCCGCATGCCCCGCTCCCGCGATGCCACGCCCTCCGGAGTCCTGCGTTCATGGCGCCGCCGTGTCCGGGACATTCTCCTCGGGGCGGGCCTGATGCTCGCAGCGGGTCCGGCTCCCTCCGCCACGCCGGT
>CAZYJB010001068.1:0-2016 GCA_964647675.1 uncultured Verrucomicrobiota bacterium
GGCCAGGTGGCCATGCGCAAGGAAGGCAACACCCAGGCGGCGGGGACCCTTCAGCCGATCGGTGGCGCGTACGTCGTCGGCAAGGGCGACGCGGTCGGGGCGGTGGTGGACTTCACCCAGCAGCCTGCGGCGCAGACCGTCACGGCGAACCAGAGCGTGACGCTGACCGCCTCGGTGAACGCCACCACGCCGTACGGACGGGCTCCGTTCTACCAGTGGTACAAGGGCGACGCCCCGATCGCGGGTGCCACCTCCGCCTCGTACATGATCCCGGTGGTCGCCGCGGGCGACGCGGGCAGCTACTCGCTCGAAGTCGGCGTGGTCGGTCTGGCCAAGAAGAGCAATCCGGCCGTGCTGACGGTCAATGCAGACACCAAGAAGCCTTTGGTCACCAAGTCCGAAGGTTTCGGCAAAACGGTGAACGTGTTCTTCGACGAACCCGTGAAGGCCAACACCGCCACGGTGACCGTCAGCGGCGGCCTCACGGTCGCGGCGGTGATCCAGAACGGTGACCGGGGAATCTCGGCCAGCCTGGGTGCCGATCTCACGCCCGAAACGTCCTATACCGTGACGGTCAACGCGATTCAGGACAACGCCGGCAACACCGTCGAGGCAAACTCGAGCTCGACCTTCAAGTCGTGGGGTTTTGTGCCCGGTGTGGCTCAAGTGCGGTACTGGGACAACCTGGCTCCGTCGTCGCTGGCGAACCTCCAGGTCGTCCGCAACACCACGGCGCCCACGGTGAACTACGGCACCAACCTTTTCGGTGCCTTCACCGATCGCGCCGAAAACTTCGGCACCATCCTCAGCGGCGTGATCACGCCGCCGACCACGGGTGACTACACGTTCTACATTTCGGCGGACGACAACGCGCAGCTCTGGCTGTCGACGGATGAGAATCCGGCGAACATCAAGCGCATCGCGATCGAGCCCGCGTGGAACGGAGCGCGTGACTGGGTGGGAACCGCCCGCCGCAATGCCGACAACCCGGAGAATCGCTCCGACAAGTACACCGGCACGCAGTGGCCGACCGGCAACAAGATCACGCTCAATGCGAACAGCCGGTACTACATCGAGATGATCGCCCAGGAGGGCGGCGGCGGTGACAACAGCGCCATTGCTGTGGTGCCGTCGTCCCAAGAGGCGACCGCCGAGACGCTGCCGATCACGGGCAGCTGGATCGTCGGTTATTTCGTGCCGCCGACGGGCGGCGGCGGCGGGGCCACGGTCAGCGTCGCGCGCGACGGCAGCAACGTGAGGGTGACCTTCACGGGAACGCTGGAGTCGGCCGATTCGGTCACCGGCCCATGGACTGCCGTAGCGGGCGCCACCAGCCCGTACAGCTCCGCGGCCTCAGCGGCTGCCCGGTACTACCGAAGCCGCCAGTAGGCGGTTCGTCGGCACTGGCTGCAATCGCAAGAAAGCGATCGGCCTGAAAGTTTGCGCACGAAGAGACCGGGCCGAGGCCCGGTCTCTTCCTTTTGTGGGTGGCATCCCGGCCCACGAGCAGTCTTGATTGAACGGCTCGCGCCCCGTCACGCTCTGACGCACGGGAATGGTACATCGCATGACGTCCACGCAGCAGGCGGGTGAATGGCCCCCTGGAGTCGCCGAGGAACTGGCCGCGGCGTGGCGCGCCACGCCGGGCAAGGTCATGTTCATCGCCTTGCTTTCAGCCTGGGTGGCGCTCTTCCACGTTCTCGGAAATTCCACCTTCGGCTACGTGGATTCGGGATCGCTCTTCGGCTGGCTCAAGTACGCCTACTCGCAGTCGAACGACGACGAGATGGGGCGATACATGCCGTTCATCGTGCTCGCCCTCTGCTGGTGGAAACGCGACGACCTGGCCAAGGTCCCCATCCGTCCTTCGTCCTGGGCGGCAGCCCTGCTTGGCGTGGCGGTCTTTTTGCACGTGATCGGATTCACCATTCAGCAGACGCGGGTCAGCGCGGCAGCTTTCTATTTGGGGATTTATGCCATCGCGGGCATGACCTGGGGGACGGCCATGATGAAGGC
>CAZYJB010001069.1:0-2012 GCA_964647675.1 uncultured Verrucomicrobiota bacterium
GTTCGAGCATGCCGCTGTAGAGCTCGGAGAGCTGAACGCGGTCGGTCTCATAATCCTCGGCAGGCAGGCCGAGCGTGTCGGCTTTGAGGCGGAGGTTGATGTCCTTGGTGACGACGACCAGCGGGAGACCGGGCTCTGCTTCGCGCACCGACAGAGCGCGCTCGAGGATGCGGTTGTCGACGCTGCGCGGCGCGCCGTTGGAAGGCGCAGGATGGGGCGGCTCCGGATTCTCGAAGACGATGCGCAGGGAGCCGCCACTCTGGAGCCGGATGCCGGAGCTCAGCTTCCCCTGGGCGCGCCAGGCGTCGAGCATGCGCGAGACCGCGCGCGCGTTGCGGCCGAGTTCACTGGACTCGCGTTTGAAGCGGTCGATCTCCTCGATGACTTCGATGGGGATCAGGACATTGTTGTCCTGAAAACTCACAAGGGAGTTGGGATCGTGAAGGAGGACGTTGGTGTCGAGGAGGTAGTTTTTTTTCACGCCGGGAGGGAAATGCGCCACTTGCTCATGCGGGTGTACCAGCCTCCCAGCTGCACATGCGCGCGGGGAAGCCGGTAGTGCCCGGAGTAGAGGGCATTGGCCACCATGCCCCAGAGACAGAAATCCACGAACAACGGCCGAGGTCCGAGCAGGAACGGTCGCGTCATGAGCATCTGCTCGGCCGGTAGGAGGAGGGATTCGAGCCTGGCGAGAAGCTGCGGCTCCTCGGTTCGCCATTGGTCAAGGCAACCACGGCCGAACCGGCGCTCCTTGTGCCTCACGAAGGCGCAGCGATCCGACGCGGTGACGAAGTCGCGCCAATGGATGTCGTTGAGGCGAAAGCCGACTCCTTCGACATCGTTCTCGAAGTAGCGCCAGAGGAGGTCCTGCACCCCTTCCCACTCGCGCGGGAAGAGGCCAAGTTTCAGGCGCGAATCGAGGTACTTGGCGACCACCTGCGAATCGCCTTCGGTTTCGAACACGACCTGCCGGCCATCCTTGACGACGGGCACCTGATAATAGCGCTCGCGGGTCAGGCGCCAGATGACAGTGCGGTCGCCAGTCGGGATGTTGACGATGCGGAAGCGGGTGCGTGAGGCCTCGAGGATGCGTCGCTGGACGAGGCAATAAGGACTCCACGGGAACTGGTACAAGACGATCATGAGTGGGCGGCCCGCCGGCGAAGAGCCAGGGATCCCACGTCACGCGTCCCTTGTCCTGAATGGCGACGGATGTGGTCCACGACGTCGAGGGAGCCAACGTAGGAATGATGCGCGGGCGCACTCAAGTGAAAATCCTGCGACGCAGCGGCTCGCGCAGGCGCCAGAGTCCACGGAAATCCTCCCAGATGGTCGGCAGCAGGCGCACGCGCGAGTCAGGATCGTCCACCCAGTGCACGGGCATCTCGAGCACGCGCCAGCCCTGCCGTTGAGCCAGCACAAGCAGCTCGGTGTCGAAAAACCACGCGCGATCAACGATTCCTGGGGCGAGACCACGCCAGGCGTCCCGGGTTAATGCCTTGAATCCGCACTGGTGATCGCGCAGTCGGGAACCGGTCATGGCGCGCGCCAGTTGGTTGAAGCCACGGGAAATGAGTTCGCGCCGCCAACCGCGAACCACGCAGGAGCCGGGCGCAAGCCGGGAGCCAATCACCATGTCGGCCCGCCGATCGCGCAACGGCTGGACCAGGTCGCGCAGGTGGACGAGGTCGGTGGAGAGATCGACGTCCATGTATGCGAGCACCTCGCCGCTTCCGGCGCTCCAGGCCTCGCGCAAAGCGCCGCCACGACCGCGCCTCCCGAGGCGACGGGCCTGGATGTCCCCGCGGGACTGCAGCGATTGCGCAACGTCCCAGGTTCGGTCGGAGGACCCGTTGTCAACCACCACAATCTCCCATTCGAAGTCGTCGATGCGGCGCAGCGACTCGCGCACGCGCCAGATGCTCCATGGCAACTGACGCTCCTCGTTGAGCACGGGAATGGCGATCGTGACGCGGACCGGCTTCACGGAGACGGATCCGGTGGAAGGATAG
>CAZYJB010001070.1:0-2012 GCA_964647675.1 uncultured Verrucomicrobiota bacterium
TCTGGCGAGCGACCGTGGACGTGATCGAAACGCCGGTCGCGGTCTGACGGATCGAGCTCTCCCCCAACCGCAACGCGGTTGTGTCTGCAGCCCGGGGTTGGCCCCGCGTCCGCGGGCCTACCCCGGGATCACCACGCCCCACACACATCCGCAACGCCAACGGCGTTGCGGATGTCCATTCATCCAGTCACTTCGTGGTCGAGCAGGACCGATCGCAGCGTCGTCAGCAACGTTTCCGCGGTGAGCGGTTTGGGGAGGAAATGCCGCACGCCGAAATCCGCCACCCGCGTGATGCGATTCTCGGCATTGAGCCCGCTCACCGCCACGATGCGGACCGCGGGATTGAGCTGCCGCAGGAGGTGGATCGTCGCCGGGCCGTCCATGACGGGCATCATCATGTCGATCAACACCACCGCCACCTCGTCGCGATGCGGCGCATAAACGTCCACCGCCTCCGCCCCGTCGGCAGCCAGCAGCACCCGGTATCCGAAGGTCTCGAGTGTGTGCCGCGTGATCTGCCGGACGGACGCTTCGTCGTCCACCACGAGGATCCATTCGCCGCGACCGCGCGGCAGATCGGCGCTGAGCGACGACTCGACGGCGCTGCCCTTCGGCGAGGCCGGCAGGTGCACGCGGAACCGGCTTCCGCGCCCGGATTCACTCTCGACGCGGATGAACCCGCCGTGGCTGCGGACAATCGCCAGTGAGGTGGACAGACCGAGACCCGTGCCACGTCCCGGCTCCTTGGTGGTGAAAAACGGATCGAAGATCTTGTCGAGCACCTCCCGCGGAATGCCGGTGCCGGTGTCCTCGACCTCCACGATGACGTGGGGTCCGGGACGGGGGCTGCGATCGGCGCCCATCGCGCGTTCGTCGAGCACCTCATTGCGCGCGCTGAAGGTCAGCATCCCGCCCCGCGGCATCGCGTCGCGCGCGTTGATGGCGAGGTTGAGCAGCACCTGGTGAAGCTGCGTCGGGTCGCCCGAGACACTCCAGAGATCGGTCGCGAGCGACGTTTCCACACGGATGTCGCGGCTGAACGTTTCGCGGACGATCTTGGTCAGGTCCCGCACCAGGTGCCGGATCTGGACCTCCATCCTGCGCCCTGCAACGCCGCGCGCGAAGGACAGCACCTGGCTGACCATCTCCGCACCGTTGCGCGCGCTGGACTCGATGATGGAGAGAATCTCGAGCCGGTCCGCGTGCGGCATGTCCACCTTCAGCAGGTCGATGGACATCAGGATGGGCGACAGGACGTTGTTGAGGTCGTGCGCGATGCCGCCGGCCAGGGTGCCGATGCTCTCCATGCGTTGCGCACGCAGAAACTGCTGCTCGAGACCCTTGCGCTCCGTCACGTCGGTGTTGATGGCGAGGACCGACCGCGGGCGCCCTTCCTCGTCGCGCACCAGCGTCCACCGGCTCTCGATCGTGAGGCGGCGTCCATCCCTCGCCGTCTGCTCGAGTTCACCGACCCATTCGCCCTTTGCCAAAGTTTCGTTCAGCGCGGCGAGATGCGCGTCATCGGCCGCCGCCAGGATCCCGGCGCCCGCCGGCCCGAGCGCCTCCTCGGCCGTCCAGCCATAGACACGCTCCGCGCTGCGGTTCCAATAGAGTATCCGGCCGCGCAGATCGCGCACCAGGATCGCATCCTGCGCCTTGTCGAGCAGAGTGGCCTGGTCGCGCAGCTTCTCCTTCGCCTCGCGCGCCTCGGTGATGTCCCGGAAATACACCGCGAGACCCTGCTCGGAGGGATACGCGCGCACTTCGAACCACGCCTCCAGGGGCGCATAGTATTCCTCGAATGCCACCGTGCGGTTCTCTTCCAGCGCCCGCCGGTACTCGCGCTGGAAGGTGGTGCCCACCGCCTCGGGAAACTCGTCCCAGACCGGGCGTCCCAACAGTTGGGACCGCTCACGACGCAAGAGCCGCTCGGCCTCCGCATTGAGGTACGTAAACCGCCAGTCGCGGTCGAGCGTGATGAACGCGTCGGTGATGCTCTCCAGCGTGGTGGC
>CAZYJB010001071.1:0-2010 GCA_964647675.1 uncultured Verrucomicrobiota bacterium
CTGGCCGGAGGGCCGCGTGCTGGATCCATTCGAACGCACCACCGATCGACGAAGTGGACGCGACTGGTGGTCGCTTCAACCGGTCCAGCGCACTGAACCGCCCGCCGGAACGCACCGCACATCCTCTCCGGCGATGCCCATCGATGCCTTCATCCGCGCGAAACTCGCGAGCCGCGGCTGGAAGCCCTCACCGCCCGCCGACCGACGCACGCTGATCAGACGGGTCAGCATGGATCTGGTCGGGATCCCGCCCACCTTCGAAGAGATCGAAGCCTTCGCGCGCGATCGGTCGCCCACGGCGTACGAGACTCTTGTGGATCGCCTCCTCGGCTCCCCTCAGTTCGGCGAACGCTGGGCGCGCCACTGGCTCGACGTCGCCCGATACGCCGAGACCTGCGGCTACGAGCGCGACCAGCCCAAGCCCAACGTCTGGAAGTACCGCGACTGGGTGGTGCGCGCCTTCAACTCCGACCTTCCCTACGACCGATTCATCCTCGAACAGCTCGCGGGCGATGAACTCGCGGACCGCACGGAATCCACGGTCACCGCCACGGGTTTCCTGCGTCTCGGCACCTGGAACGACGAACCCAACGATCCGGAGGAGTACAAGTACGAGCGCCTCGAGGACATGGTGCATGCCACCAGCACCGCCTTCCTCGGACTCACGGTGAAATGCGCACGCTGTCACGATCACAAGTTCGATCCGGTGACCCAGGTGGATTACCACCGCATGGCGGCCGCGTTCTGGGCCGGGTACATCCAGCCCGGGCAGGGAACCCTCGGCGGGCCCGACGAGAAGACACTGGGTTTTCCCGTCTTCGGCTGGACCGATAGCTCGGCCAGTCCGCCGCCTTTTCGCCTGCTGCGGAAGGGCGACCCGAACCGGCCGATGGAACCGGTCGCGGCCGAGCCGATGTCGTTCCTTCCCATGCTCGCCCGGCTGCGTGCCGCGCCTGCTTATGATGCCACCGCCCCTTCCGAGGCGCGCACCACGCACCGGCGCCTGCAACTGGCGCGATGGATCGCGAATCCGGCGAATCCCCTGACCGCCCGCGTCTGGGTGAACCGACTCTGGCAGCATCACTTCGGTCGCGGCCTGGTGCGGTCGCCCGACAACTTCGGGTTCAACGGTGATCCGCCCACGCACCCGGAGTTGCTCGATTGGCTGGCCTCCGAACTGGTCGCGAACGGCTGGCGTTCCAAGCCGCTGCACCGACTCATGGTCCTGTCCGAGACCTACCGCCAGGCCTCCGTGCACCCGGATCAGTCGAGCTACAGCCTGAAGGACGCCGGCAACCGACTCTGGTGGCGGGCCGAGCGCCGTCGACTCGACGCCGACGCGCTGCGCGACGCGCTGCTCGCGGCCAGCGGGCAACTCGATCTCACGCGCGTGGGCGGGCCGAGTTTTGCGCCGGACATCAGTGCCGGGGCGCTGGAGGGACTTTCCATGAAGGCGCAGGCCTGGAAGCCGTCGCCACCCGAGGAACAGCGGCGTCGCAGCCTCTACACCTACACCAAGCGCAGCCTGCTCCCGCCTCTGGCCACCGTTTTTGATTTCCCGGACACCACGCTTCCCTGTGGTCAGCGGGACGTGACGCTCGTCGCACCGCAGGCGCTGGCGCTGCTCAACAACGCTTTCGCCCACGCGCAGAGCGACGCCCTCGCGCGGCGCATCGAGGGGCTCGCGCCGTCTTCCTCACGTGACGACCGCATCCGGGCCGCGTGGCAGTTCGCCCTCGGACGCCCTCCCACGTCCGCCGAGCGTCGGATCGCCCGCCAGCACCTCGCCGCCCAGGCGTCGAGATTCTCCAAGTCGGGAGCCGGACCGGAGGCGCCCGAGGCAGACCATCTCGCACTCGCCTCGCTCTGCCACGTGCTCCTGAATTCCAACGAGTTCCTTTTCATCGATTAGAAGACGATGAATCCTCCCTCCTCCACGCCGGGTTCGCCGTTTCCCTGCGGACGTTCACGACGCGAGTTCATCTGGGACATGGGTGTGGGCTTCGCCGG
>CAZYJB010001072.1:0-2009 GCA_964647675.1 uncultured Verrucomicrobiota bacterium
CGCGCCTCGATCATCCCGCTGGCGGCGGTGCCGGTGTCGCTGGTGGGCACCTTTGCCGTGATGCTCGCGCTTGGATTCAGCATCAACATGCTGACCCTTTTCGGCCTCGTGCTGGCCATCGGCATCGTGGTCGACGACGCGATCGTCGTGGTCGAGAACGTGGAACGCAACATTGCGCTCGGGCTGGCGCCGATGGAGGCGACGCGCAAGGCGATGGACGAGGTGACGGGCCCCATCATCGCCATCGCGCTGGTGCTGTGCGCCGTGTTCATCCCGACCGCCTTCATCAGTGGTCTGACGGGGCAGTTCTACAAGCAGTTCGCGATCACCATCGCCATCTCGACGGTCATCTCGGCCTTCAACTCGCTTACCCTGTCGCCCGCGCTGTGCGCCGTGCTGCTCAAGGCGCACCACGCGCCGAAGGATCCGCTGTCGCGCGTGATGGACCGGCTCCTGGGCTGGCTCTTTCATCCGTTCAACCGCGCGTTCGGCTGGGCGGGCGATCGCTATGCAGGTGCGGTGGCGGGGGTGCTGCGCAAGAGCGCCATCGCCCTCGTGCTCTATGGTGGCCTCCTCCTGCTCACGGGCTGGAGTTTCACCAAGGTGCCGACGGGCTTCGTGCCCACCCAGGACAAGCAGTACCTCGTGGCCTTCGCGCAGCTGCCGGACGGCGCGTCACTCGACCGCACCGATGCCGTGATGCGCCGCATGGCGGACCTCGGCTTGAAGGTCCCCGGCGTGCGTGACGCGGTGCAGTTCCCCGGGCTCAACATCAGCGGGTTCAGCGCGGCGCCGAACACGGGCATCATCTTCTTCGGCCTGCAGCCCTTCGAGGATCGCAAGGCATCGCACCTGAGCGGACCCGCGATCGCAGAGGCATTGAACCGCGAGTTTGGGGCAATTCAGGAGGCGTTCGTCCTGACCGTGATGCCGCCCGCCGTGAACGGGCTGGGCGCCATCGGTGGCTTCAAGCTCTACGTCGAGGATCGTTCGGGTCAGGGCTACGACGCGCTGTACCGCGTGACGCAGGATCTGGTGGGCGCCGGCTACGGCACGGGCAAGCTGGCGGGACTGTTCTCGACCTTCACGGTCAATGTGCCGCAGCTCGACGCGGAGATCGACCGCGTGAAGGCCAAGTCGCAGGGCGTGCCGTTGAACAACCTCTTCGAGACCATGCAGGTGTACCTCGGCTCGATGTACGTGAACGACTTCAACCTTTTCGGTCGCACCTGGCAGGTGGTGGCGCAGGCGGATTCGAGCTTCCGCGACCGACCGGAGGACATCACGCGCCTGAAGACGCGGAACTCCGCGGGGCAGATGGTGCCGCTGGGCACGCTGGTGACCGTTCGCGAGTCGTACGGTCCCGATCGCGTCATGCGTTACAACGGCTATCCGGCCGCCGAGATCAACGGCGGTCCCGCGCCGGGCTTCAGCTCGGGCGAATCGGAGTCCGTGATGGCCGCGCTGGCGACGGAGCAGCTTCCCAAGGGGTTCGAGTTCGAGTGGACCGACCTCACCTACCAGCGGATCCTCGCCGGCAATACGGCGGTGTACGTCTTTCCGTTGTGCCTGTTGCTCGTCTTCCTCGTGCTCGCCGCACAGTACGAGAGCTTCCGCCTGCCGCTGGCCATCATCCTGGTCGTTCCGCTCTGCCTCTTGTTCGCCATCGCGGGTGTGTGGTGGACCGATGGCGACAACAACATCTTCACGCAGATCGGCCTCATCGTTCTCGTGGGACTCGCCTGCAAGAACGCCATCCTGATCGTGGAATTCGCCAAGCAGCGGCAGGACGAAGGCGGGCTCACGCCGGTGCAGGCCGCCATCGAGGCGTGCCGCCTTCGCCTGCGTCCGATCCTGATGACCAGTATCGCGTTCATCGCGGGTGTGTTCCCGCTGGTGATCTCGCAGGGTGCCGGCGCGGAGATGCGGCACGCCATGGGCGTGGCCGTGTTCTCGGGCATGATCGGTGTGACGGTGTTCGGGCTGATCCTGACGCCGGTCTTCTACGT
>CAZYJB010001073.1:0-2009 GCA_964647675.1 uncultured Verrucomicrobiota bacterium
TCAACGAAACCGTCACGATCCCGCTGCGCAACCCCGCGGGAGCCAAGGCGATGGTCATCACCTTTGGGTATTTCGATACCTACAACAATTGGTGGTGGGCCCTCGATAACCTCGAGGTCGTCACCGGCGAACCCTCCGTGGGCGCGCCGTCGATCACCTTCGCCCTCGCCGGCGGACAGCTCACGCTGTCCTGGACCGGTGCCGGCTTCACGCTGGAGCAGTCCGACGCCCTCGGCGGCGGCTGGTCCGCCGTGGCCGGTGCAGGCGCCAACTCGGCCACTGTGCCGACGTCCGCCAGCGCCCGGTTCTTCCGCCTGCGGAAATGACCGGAGGGAATTCCGGCCGGGTGGATGCGGTCCGCCCGGCCGGATTCCGCTTATCGTTTGGTAGCTTTCCATCGACGGCCGGGAGCGGCGCCCCCCCAACGCCCTCCCGGCCCTCTCAACCGACCGCGAGCCCCCCACTCAACACCCAAGATCTTTATGAAACTCATGAACTCGAATCCGAAGCCGCCAGTCGTTCGGGCAGCCTTCACCCTGATCGAGCTGCTCGTGGTGATCGCCATCATCGCCATCCTCGCCTCCATGCTCCTGCCCGCCCTGGCCAAGGCGAAGGAGAAGGGACGGCACGCCAAATGCATCAACAACCTCAAACAGATCGGGCTGGCCACCACGATGTACGCCGAAGACAGCAACGAGACTTACCACCACAATGCCAGCGGAAGTGCACCCAACCACGGGCAATGGACCGCCGCGCCGCGCAGCACCACCTTGCTGTCGTCCACCGACGATCTGGCCTACTGGGGCATCGCCTACTCCAAATACATCAGTACCGCCGGCTCCAACTGGAACTGGCAGGGCGCCCAGACGATGTTCCGCTGCCCCTCCGCCAAGGTCGTCGACGAATGGCGCGAAGAGGGGAAACGGTTCCCCGCCGAGTACTGGCTGAACTCGTCCATCGGCATCAATTCGTTCGTGGTCGTGCCACCCTCCGGCACGGGCCCACGCAAAATCACCAGCTTCGTCAGCCCCTCTACCACCATCTTCGCCCAGGATTCCGCCGAACAGAAGATGGAGGGAACCGACGACAGCATCGGACTCTTCCCCGGACAGACCGAGTGCCTGAGTCAGTGGAAGTACGGCCTCGCGAGCCTCTATCCCAACCGCAAGATGGAGAATGAGTGGTGGCGGCACAATCAGCGCTGCGCGACCATCTGGCTCCCCGGCAACGTCTCCGCCATCAAGTACTCCAAGAAGGGCTACGATTACCGCTGGTACACCGGCGAGCCTCCTGTCGAAAACCCGCGCTTCTGAAGCGGGCTCCCCCGCCCCGATCACCTCACCTTTCACCGTACGTTTCCATGAACGTCAAATCCCTGTATCCCGCTTCCCTTCTCATCACCGCCCTGGCGATCGCTCCCCTTGCGGGAGGCTGCGGTCGCGGCAGCGACGCGCCGGCTGCCATCTCCACCGACCAGGTGTCGAGCGGGGTGCCGGAGATGTTCAGGTCGGCGCCGGCCGAAGTCCGGCAGCTCGCCACCGAAGCGGCGGAAGCCATCAAGTCCCAAGACTTCACTGTTGCATGGGACAAGCTTCAGGCGCTCAATTCCCGCACCGGCCTCACCGACGACCAGAAAGCCTTCGTGGCTCAAGGCATCGCCAGCGTTGGCGCTGAGATGCAGAAGTCGGAGGAAGCCGGGAACGAGGCGGCTCAACAGGCGCTCAAGTTCCATCGCGCGAACAAGTGACGCCGGTTCTCGCCACCTCTTTGGCCCCCTTCGCTTTCGCCGCCGAGTGGCGGCGGATTACCGGGCGGGGGGCAGGGCACTGTACCGTGTGTGGCCCTGCCCCCCGTACCCGAGCTTCCTCTCGCACCCCGTTTCCCCTCGCGTTCTTCACCCGTCTCCGCGCCGTCTGATCGACCGGCTGCACCGGTCGGTTTCCGCGTCCGTTCCACCCCGAACCCGATCCGACACCGCCCCTTTTCCCAGCCCTGTCCCGCCTCCATGA
>CAZYJB010001074.1:0-2007 GCA_964647675.1 uncultured Verrucomicrobiota bacterium
GATCAACGCCCTCGCGCTGGGTGGTGCGGTCGCCGAGCGCGCGCATGGCCCAGGGCGCGAGGGAGGGATCGGTGAGAAGTTCCTGAAGCAACGCATGCGAAGCGTCGCCGAGGACCTGCTTGAGGGTGAAGACAGCCGCCACACGCGTGGCGAGAATCCGAGTGGTGTCGGTGGCCAATGCTCGCACGGAGGCCGCGTGATCGCGCAGCCACCGGCCGTCGTCACGACGCACGAGAGCACGCTGGGCGGCGAGGCGGCGGCGGTGGCTGGGCGACTGCAGGAGTTCCACGAGTTCCTCCGGCGTGGCGCGCTCGAAGTCCGGCAGGGGTTCGGGTTGGTAGCCGCGCGGGGTGAGGCGCGCGAGGAAGCCCACGTTTGGCCCCACCCAGGTGAACGACGCACCCTTCCAGCTCGCGGCGTAGATCGCGCTGCGCCCGTCCACATCGAGATCCGTCACACGCGGGAGCCCGGCGAAGACCTTTTGGGTGGCGGTAAAGGTGGCTCCCTGTCGCTCGAGTCCGTGGCGGTAAATGCGCTCATTGCCCCAATCGGCGGTGAAGGGTGCCTGGTTCCAGTCGGCGGGGATCCCGGGTTCGTCGATCCAAGCCGCGCCGCAACCGGAGCCGCCGCCGTAGTCGGCCAGCGGCGGGAGGATCTCGTCGGCGAAGTTCTTGAACAGCTTCGGATACCCGTGCTGCGTCAGACCGCCACTGAAGTGATGCAGGCGCACGTCCCAGCCGCCGCCGTCGTTGGTGTTGTCGCGCGCAAAGCCGTCGAGGAGCGGGCTCACGGCCACTTCCAGGATGTTGCGGGTCCCTTCAGCCCAAAGTTCCAGTTCCGTTCCGTCGGGTCGCACGCGCACCACCCCGCCGCCGCGAAGCTGCAGTTTTCGCCCGTCGGTGCCGACGGCTTCGAGGAATCCAAAGTCGCCGATGGCCGCGTAAAGCCAGCCGTCCACGCCGAGTTCGAGGCCGTTGGACGAGTGGTCCGCCGGCCGGTCCTTGAACGTGAACGCGATGCCCCGCACGAGCGTGCGGCGTTCCTCCGCCACGCCGTCGCGGTCGCGGTCGATGAACACGCTGATGTCCGGCGGATGCAGGAGGTATAGGCGGTCGTGATCCCAGACCAGGCCGCGCGGTGAATCGATGTCGGGCACGAACGCGCGCACCTCGTCCGCGCGGCCGTCGGCATCCGTGTCGCGCACGCGCAGCACGCGACCGAGGTGCGGCTTGCGGTCGAGCGAGCCGTTGCCGTCGCTGGAGACATAGACCGTGCCGTCGACATCGGCGGCGACGAACACCGGGTAGTTCACCGCGGGCGGCGTCGCGAAGATGGTGACGTCGAAGCCTTCGGGCGCGGACACCTCTTTGAGCAGCGCGGGCACGGCCGCGGGGTCCACGCCTGGCAGTTTGCCGAGCTCCTCGGGAGAGGGCTGCCGGTCCTTCGGCAGGAAGAGATCGGCGGCGGTTACAGGGAGCATTGCGCAGGCCAGCGTGAGTGCGGCGGCGGCAACGGCGGCGGCGGGGGCGATCCGGGTGTGCATCAGCGGGGCGCGCATCATGGCTGGCCGAATGGACGGAGGGAATCCCGTCGTCACCTCTTCGCAACCTGGATTTCCGTTCGTGGGGTTGGCGTTCGGTCGGGTGGCGGGCAAGGTGGCGCGCATGCGATGGGGCGGGCGTCATCCAGGTGTAGCGTGGATCGTGATCCTGCTGGGATGTGTGGCCGCCGTGCCCGTCTTCGGCGCCGAATGGCCGCTCGGCCCATGGGACCCCTTCGCCGCGTGGCATCGCACGGAACTGGATTGGGTGGTCGCCTTCCAGTCGGTGCCCTACCTCGAATGGCCGATGCGTGGGGTCACGGAGCTGGGACCGGGACGCGTCCTGGGGGCGGTTCTGGCATTGATCCTGTTTGGGTTCGATGCGCGGTGCGCGACGCGGTTGGCGGTGCTGATGCTGGGCACGCTCTGGTTGCGCGAAGTGCTGGCGATGGGTTTCGAATCGCCGC
>CAZYJB010001075.1:0-2005 GCA_964647675.1 uncultured Verrucomicrobiota bacterium
TCCCGTCCCTTGGACTTCGAGACCGTGTGCATCATCACCGTCTGGCACTTGCTGCAGACCATGACGAACTTGTCGCCCGATTTCAGGTTCTCAAGGTCGCCGTAGGTGGCCACCTTCGACAGGCTCTGAAGCCGCTCGGCGCCTTTCTGTGCCGCCTGACTGGCGACGCCCGAAAGCCCGAAGACGAGGAGCGCTGCCGCCCAAATGTGGAGGATGGTTCGACGTGTGGTATTCATTCTGTTTACGGGGTTTGTAAGGGAAGAGGTCTTGATGGGCCTCTCGGTTTACACAGGAGAATACGCCGGGCGGGGGAAGAGCCCTCAGTAAATCGCGGTCGGCCCTCCTTGGTTGCGAAACCGGTCGGTCCGGGATTGCCCCAAGGTAGTTCAACGCTTCACCAAACGGTAGAACCGCGGTCCCATCGGCTCGGTGATACGCAGCGTCCAGCGTTGACCGACGGCGACCGGAACCTCCGCGACAGGCCCCCACGAGGAACCGGCGACTTCAGTGGCAGTTTCCAGCCGCCAGTCCTCCGCCGATTCGGGCCAGGAAAGACTCACCCCAGCACCATCCCGTTCGATGGCAAGTGCGGGCGGCCCCAGGATTTCGAAGTTCTGCATCATCCCGGAGTCTTCATGTTCCAGGTTGTGGCAGTGATGGACGAACACTCCCGCGTGCGAATCGAATCGCATCAGGACGCGGACTGTTTCGCGAGGGTTCACCAACACCGTGTCCCTCCATCCCAGGTCTTCCGGAGGCAGAACCGCCGTCGTGGTGCGGCTCAGTACCTGACCCAGCCCGCCATGCGCATGCATGGGATGTGGCTCGGTGTCCGTGTTGCGGTATTCCCAGATCTCCACGTCCCCGAAAGGAACGGTGAACTCCACTCCCTCCATGTCGAACAATGGTGTGAACCATACCCGACATGGCGAGAGTGAAGACCCGTGTCCGACTCGCTTGCGTCTCCGACAGTGCCTCGATCGGCGCAAGAACCGCCGGCACCTGGGCGTTGCCGGTCGTGGGCGAATCGACATAGAAGCGGATCAGATCCATCGCCGAGCCCTGGGCTGAGCCACCCATCCCTCCGTCGATCGCGAACGGCAGGCTCACCAGGAAAAGGGATGCGCCTACCGTCGAGCCCGAGAAATCCACGAGGACCTCCATGCGTTGACCGGGCGCGAGCATGACGGACCTAACCTCCGCGGGTGCTGGGAGCAGCCCGCCGTCCGTTGCGAGGACCCTGAAAGGTTGGCCACCCGCAAACCCCACCTTGCAGATCCGTGCATTGCTGCCGTTGAGCAACCGGAACCGATACAGCCCCCGGTCCACCGAAAGCCAGGCATCGGGAGTCCCGTTCACCAGCATGACATCACCGATGTACCCCGACATCTGGTCCATCATCGATGGTGCGTACACCCATTGCCGCTGGGCGTTCACGCGCTTGTCGGTCAAGACCAATGGGATGTCGTGGTCGCCCCCCGGCAACCCCAGCGCACTCTCGGCTGGATCCTCGACCAGGAAGAGTCCAGCGACGCCACGGTAGGCCTGCTCTGCGGTCAACCGGTCCGTGTGGGAGTGGTACCAACAGGTGGCGGCACGCTGTAGAACCGGGAAACGTACGTCGTAGCTTTGTCCGGTCCCAAGCTGGTCCCGCGGGTGCCCATCCATGCGTTCGGGAGCGAGGAGTCCGTGCCAGTGCAGGACGAGCGGTTGGTCGAGTTGGTTCTGGATGCGCGCTGCGAATTCCTCGCCCTTCCGCACTCGAATCGTTGGCCCGGGGACCGATCCATTGATCGCCAAGACCTCCGTGGTGGAGCCGGGCCAGACCGCAGCGTGGGTTCGTGCGACCGTGAGTTGTTCACCCGACCACTCGGGTGGAAAGCGAAGGGCATTTCCGGGTCGAGCCAGTTGAGCCAGCACACGGGGGGACCTCAAACCGGGGAGCATCGTCAAGGCAACGGCGGTTTCGCGGAGAAAGTGCCGGCGGGACGTCGTCATTGGATGG
>CAZYJB010001076.1:0-2000 GCA_964647675.1 uncultured Verrucomicrobiota bacterium
GCGAAGGATTGGAGTTGCGTGCCATCAGGCCGCACCCGCCAGATGCGCGAGGCGGTGCTGGAATCGCTGCTCATCAACCACCCGCTCGATTGCCCGGTGTGCGACCAGGCGGGCGAGTGCAAGCTGCAGGAATACTCCGTCGAACACGGCCAGTCGGCGTCGCGCTTCGAGGAAGCCAAGGTGCACAAGCCCAAGGCCGTCGATCTCGGACCGCGCATCGTCCTCGACGACGAACGCTGCGTGCTCTGCACCCGCTGCGTCCGGTTCACGCGCGACCTCGTCGGCGACGACCGGCTCGGCATCGTCAACCGCGGTTCGTACAACAGCATCGCGGCGTACCCCGGCACGCGCTTCGAGAACAATTACACGCTCAACACCGTCGACCTCTGCCCGGTCGGCGCCCTCACCTCGAAGGATTTCCGGTTCCAGATGCGCGTCTGGTTCCTCAAGGAATCCAAGTCCGTGTGCACCAGCTGTGCCACCGGCTGCAACATCACCATCTGGTCGCGCGAAGGACGCATCCATCGCTACACGCCGCGCGACAACGACGCGGTGAACGCCTCGTGGATGTGCGATCACGGGCGGCTCAATTACCGCTGGGTGGCGCGCGAGGACCGGCTGAAGGAAGTGCTGGTCGCGCGGAACGGTGCCGCGCCGCAGCGAACCACCGCCGCCGTCGCCCTCCAGGAGACGGCCGCCCGCCTGGCCGCGGCGCCCCGCGGAACCGTGGCCTTCGTCGGCTCGGCCCGGCTCGCCACCGAGGAACTTCATCTCCTCGCGCGGCTCGCGGCGCACAGCGACGCCGTGACCGACGCGGTCGACCGACAGGGCGAAGGGGACCGGTTGCTGGTCAGCACGGACAAGAACCCCAACGCCGAGGGCGCGCGCCTCACGGGTGTCGCCGCCTCGCCGATGGGCTCGCGGCTGGGGGTCATTGCCCAGGGCATCGCCGCGGGGCGGATCACCACGCTGGTGGTGTTCGGTGAAGACGTCACCCGGCACGGCATCGGGGCCGATCTCCTCGCGAAACTCACCTCGCTGATCGTGTGCGACATCCTGCCCGGCGAGACGGTGCGGCGCGCGCATGTTGTCCTGCCCGGGGCAGCGCACGCCGAAAAGCGGGGCACGTTCGTCAACGGCAAGGGGCGCGTCCAGCGGTTCTGGAAGGCGTTCGACGCACCGGGCGACGCGCGATCCGAACTCGAGTGGCTGCAGGATCTGCTGGCCGTCCGCCACGGGGCCGCGGTTCCCGCGACCATCGAAGGCGTCTTCAACGAGATGGCGCGCGGCCTGCCCGCTCTGGCCGGGATGGAGTGGTCGAAACTGGGCGACCTGGGATTGCCGCTGGCGACGCCCGCGGTGGAGGGCGTCCAGGCCTGAGCCCGGAGCGGGACGTCGCACCATGAAACCGAGCGCGAGAAAGAAGACCTGAGCACCCATGGACTGGCCGTTCATCGCCTTCAGCCTGGCAAAGATCCTCGTGGTCTTCAGCGTGGTCATGACCATGGTCGCGTACGCGGTGCTGGTGGAGCGCAAGGTCAGCGCCTTCATCCAGGATCGCGTCGGCCCCAATCGCGCCGCGCCCTTCTTCGCACGCTACATCCCCTACCTGGGACCCAAGCTGGTGGCGTGGGGCATCTTCCAGCCGATGGCCGACGCACTGAAGGCCATCCTCAAGGAGGACTACACGCCGGCGCATGTGCGCAAAGTGTACTTCTGGATCGCGCCCGCGATCGCCATGGTGCCCGCGCTGCTGACACTCGCCGTCATCCCGTTTGGTTCGCAGTTGGGCACGCAGAAGATGGTGATCGCCGACCTGGACGTCGGCGTCCTGTATACCTTCGGCATCGTGTCCCTCGGCGTGTACGGCATCGTGCTCGCCGGCTACGCGGCCAATTCGAAGTACCCGTTCCTCGGCGGCATCCGGTCGAGTGCGCAGATGATCTCGTACGAGATTTCGATGGGCCTCAGCGTGATCCCGGTGTTCCTGATGGTTGGCA
>CAZYJB010001077.1:0-1995 GCA_964647675.1 uncultured Verrucomicrobiota bacterium
GGTCCATCTCCGCGCTCTCGAGCAGGGCCGACGGGTTGCTCGGGATCGGGCCGCACGCAATGACGTCGAGGTTCGGGACATCCGATTTGTGCACGATGTCCGAGAGCTGAGCCACGGTGCCCTGCAGGTAGCCGGCGAGTCCGACCGGCGCATGGATCTGGAACGCCTTGTGGACCGACGGACGCCGGAGGTCGGCGTCGACGAGAACTGTGCGCTGTCCACCCTGTGCCATGACGATGGCGAAGTTGGAGGCGCACAGCGATTTGCCCTCGGACGGAATGGAACTTGTCACGCCGAACACGCGCATCTTGTCCGCGCGTGACGCGAGAGAGATGGCGGCACGCACCGTGCGAAAGCTTTCCGCCGCGTTCGACCTCGGGTGCAGATGCGAGTGGAGATCGCGCTCGTGGAGATTGCCGGCCTTGATATTCGGCACGTAACCCAGGAACTGCAGTCCCAGGTAGGTCTCGATATCGTCCTGACTCTTGATGGAATCGTCGAGGTAGTTGACGAAGAACGCCAGGCCCACGCCGAGGCCGAGTCCGCCGACGAGCCCGAGGAACAGCACCACCGACCACTTCGGTTTCACCGGTGTGATCGGCTGCGGCGCCTCGTCGACGATGCGCATGTTGTTCACCGAGTTCTTGGACGAGACGTCCATCTCCTGGATGCGCCCCAGGAGGTTGTTGAACAGCGCCTTGGTCTGTTCGGCGCGGCGGGAAAGGACATCGTACTGGATGCGCAGGCGGTTGTGGTCGAGCAGCGCCTTCTGCTTCACCTCGGCCAACTCGCGCATGCGCACCTCCGTGGCGGTCGAGATCAGCGCCTGGTTGGCGATGGACTGATAGATCTTCTCGCACTCGACGCCGATGCTTTTGCGCACCGTTTCAATGTCTCCACGCGCCTGGATCACCGCGGGCCATTTCTCCTTGTACCGCGTCAGCAGGGACTGGAGCCCTGCCTCGCGCTGGGCGAGCATCACCCGCAACTCGCGCACCGACGCGCTCTGCGCCACCAGCGGGATTTCATCGAGGCTGGTGCCGGATTCCACCATGCGCTTGACCTCTTCCGCGATCTGCCGCGCCACCGTGGCGTCGCTCTGCGCCTTGTTGTAGTCCGCCTGCGCCTGGACCATCGACTGAAGCACAATGTTCTGACTGGCCTCGAGGGACGCCATGTCGTGCGACTCCTTGTACTTCTGCAATTGCTCCTCGGACTTGCGAACCTCCTCCTCCTTGTCGACGACTTCGGCCTCCATCCACTTGGCCGCATCGAGCGCGCGTTTGCGCCTCAAGTCCATGTTGTCGCGCACGAAGGTGCTGGCGAGTGTGTTGGCAATGTTGGTGGCCAGCTTGGGATCCGTGTTCTCGACCCGCACCTCGACCAGGCGCGTGAGGCGCACCGGGACGATCGTGATCTCGTTCTTCAGCCCGGACACCTTGTCCTGCATCTCGGAATAGGGCGGACGCGTGTCGAGCTCGAGTTCCTTCAGCACGCGCTCGATCAGCGACGGGCTTTGGAGATTGCGGTACTGCGTCTGGAGATAGTCCTGTTCACGGCCGGTCGACAGCACGACTTCCTTGGCGGAAAACAAGCCGTCAGACTCGCGGTCGATCTGGATGATGGCGGTCGCGCGGTAGATCTTCGGCGCGCGCATCAGGTAGAAGGTGGATGCGCCGACGCAGAAGAAGAAACCGATGACCACGAGCCAGCGGCGCTCGAGAATCACCTGCCAGTAGTGGCTCACGTGAACCTAGGCCTCCGCGCTCAGCAGCCCGGATCGTTGGGTGTCGGTCGATTCCATAGTTGCCTCGCTTCGTGGGGACCTCGCGCCCGGCTGGCTCCGCCCTCGGCGGGCGGCCGCGGGGCGCGCCCGGTCAGATTCAGATTCGCGACTCGGGGATGAAGATCACGTCGCCCGGCTCGACATGGATCAGCTTGTCGGACTTCCGCAGCTCTTCGAGGCCGAACCGCAGCGGCTCCTCGCGCCCCGCG
>CAZYJB010001078.1:0-1994 GCA_964647675.1 uncultured Verrucomicrobiota bacterium
AGCGTGCGGTTGGCGGTGCTTTTGGCCTTGGCGAGCGCGGGCAGGAGCATGCTGGCGAGGATGGCGATGATCGCGATCACCACCAGGAGTTCGATCAGCGTGAATCCCGCGGGCGTCGGGCGGGGAAGGCTTCCGGACGTGCGTTGCATGGGCGTGGCTGGCTGGCGGGGGTGTGGTTCGATATTCCCATCGTACGGCGAGTGCTCCCGCTCGGGAGGCGCCCGACGCTGCTGGGGTCTAGCCCGGTTGATCCCTCGGAGGCGTGCGCGGCCTTGGACTGGCGAGGCACGGCGCGGCTCCCGCTGGGACGAATCAGGCTGACCGAAGGAGAGCATCAGTTTTTCCGTGGGCTGGCAATGGGTGATTCGGCGCGCAGGAAGCTGCCGCGTTTGACGGGGGGTGCCTGCAATTGCTAGGAAGGGCCGGGTTTCCAAACCCGCACCCCCACCGCTCCATGAGTTCTCCCGCGCCCACGTCGTCCCCCCCCAAGCCCAAGTTCCGTCGCATTCTGCTCAAGCTGAGCGGCGAAGCGCTGGGGACCGAAGGCGGCTACGGCATCGATGCCCAGTCGCTCATCCAGATCGCGGCGCAGATCCGCGAGGTGCGCGATCTCGGGGTGGAGGTGGTGATCGTCATTGGCGGCGGCAACATCTTCCGCGGTCTGCAGGGCAGCCAGCGCGGCATCGAACGTGCGACCGGCGACTACATGGGTATGCTGGCGACGCTGATCAATGCGCTCGCGTTGCAGGATGCGCTCGAGAAACAGGGCGTGGAAACGCGCGTGCAGAGTGCCGTTTCGGTGACCCAGGTCTGCGAACCTTTCATCCGACGTCGCGCCGTGCGTCACCTGGAAAAGGGACGCATCGTCATTTTCGCCGCCGGCACCGGCAACCCGTTCTTCTCCACCGACACCGCCGCCGCGCTGCGCGCCGCGGAGATCAGCGCCGACGTCATCCTCAAGGCCACCAAGGTCGACGGCATCTACGATTCCGACCCGAAGAAGAACCCGGACGCCAAGCGGTTCGATCGCATCACCTACCTGGAGGCCGTGCAGCGGCAGTTGAAGGTGATGGACATGACGGCGTTCGCGCTCTGCATGGACAACAAGATGCCCATCATCGTGTTCGACCTGTTCGGCGAGCATAACTTCCGCCGCGTCGTCCTCGGCGAGAACATCGGGACCATTGTCGAGGCCTGACCCGGCCGGAGCGCGGCCACCAATTCGTTGCGCGGCGCTCACGCCACCCCATTCTCAATCCCAACCCCGACCCCCCCAATACCATGTCCATCGACGAAGTCCTCCTGGAGTGCGAGGAGAAGATGCAGAAGACCGAGGAACACGTGGTGATCGAGTTCAACGGCGTGCGCACCGGCAAGGCCTCGCCGTCCCTGGTCGAGAACATCATGGCCGAAGTCTACGGGGGCTCGCACATGCGCATCCGCGAGCTGGCCGGCATCACCGTGCCGGAGCCGCGCCAGTTGCTCGTGCAGCCGTGGGATGCCAGCACCGTGACCGCGATCGAGAAGGCCATCCAGAAGGCCAACATCGGCCTCAACCCGACGGTGCAGGGGCGCGCGTTGCGCATCTCGATTCCCGAGCTCAGCACCGAACAGCGCGAGCGCTTCGTGAAGGCGGTGAAAGCCATGGCCGAGAACGGCCGCGTCGCCGTGCGTCACGTGCGCCGCGACGCGCTCGAGGCGCTCAAGAAGGGCGAGAAGGACGGCGGGGTCACCGAGGACGAGCTGAAGCACGCGGAGAAGGAGGTGCAGAACCTCACCGACCGCTTCATCAAGCGCATCGACGAGCACGTGCAGCACAAGGAGAAGGAGATCATGACCGTCTGAGAGTTCGTTTGCCCGCCCGTTTGCCCGGTTGACCCCGGGAAAAAGGGCGTTGACGTTGGAGGCGTGACGAACATACTTCGCGCCCGCTTTTGGTGCGGGGGTGTAGCTCAATTGGTTAGAGCGCTGCCCTGTCACGGCAGAGGTTACGG
>CAZYJB010001079.1:0-1991 GCA_964647675.1 uncultured Verrucomicrobiota bacterium
GAATACCGCGCGCGAAAGTCGCCAGCGCATCGGCGGTGACCCAGTCCGCCTCCTCGACGGCGAGGACCAGGCATCCCCCGACTCGTCCTTCGACGAGCCAGTCGGCGGCGATGGCCAGGGCGCCGAGGAATCCGGTCTGGTCCGAGACCAGGGTCAAGTTGGGGCCCGAAGTTCCGAGCACTGCAGCCACGTGGGCGGCGGGCGCGTTGAACACGGTTTCCGGGAAGAGTAGCGGGCTGGCCGTCGTAGGGTCGGCCAGCGTTTCTGCGTAGAAACGGCGCGAGTACGCCACGCTACCGCTCATGACCGCACAGAGGATTCCCAGCGTGCGATCACCGCGCGCGGCCGGGTCGGCATGGGGCCCGAGGGCCTCCAACGCCGCACTCACGGCGTACGACGAAATGACGCTGGCACGGCGCAGACGGGGATGTGCCCGCCACGCGGCGCGGGTATCAGGAGGCGGCACGCGCCGCACCGCCAAGGTTCGGTTCCCGGGCGCAGGGAGCAGGGTGCTGGCGAGTGGTTGACCGGCAAGGACCGCGGCCGTCAGCAGGCCGGCATCCCATCCGGCCGGGGAGACCGCGCCTGTGCCATGGACGAACAGCGATGGAACGGGCCCCGCGCTCATCGGTGGAGGACAAGCGAGGCGTTGGCGCCGCCGAACCCGAACGAGTTGGTCAGCGCGATCCGGAAAGCGTGATCGCGGGGTTCGGTGACGAGCGGAAAGCGGCAGACGGGATCGGGAGCGCCGACGTCGACCTCCGGCGGCAGCCATTGCCCCTGCAGGGCGAGCAGGCAGACCGCCACCTCGACGGCGCCCGCCGCTCCGAGGAGATGGCCCACGCTCGCCTTGGTGGAACTGACGGGCAGGCCCGGCGCGGCATTGCCGGCCCAGGCGTTGATGGCCAGCGCTTCGGCGGCGTCATTGAGCGGCGTCGCTGTGCCGTGCGCGTTCACGTAACCCACCTGACCCGGCTCCACATGCGCCTGCTCGCAGGCTTCCCGCATGCACGCCAGGGCAGTCGATCCGTCCGGGTTCGGCTGGGTCAGATGATGCAGGTCGGTGCCGCTGCCATAACCGCAGATCTCGCCCAGCATCTCCACACCGCGGCGTGCCGCGTCCTCGCGGGCTTCGAGGCAGAAGACGGCGGCCCCTTCCCCCAGGGCGAGTCCGTCGCGGTCCGCGGCGAACGGCCGGCAGCGGGTGCGCGAAAGGGCCTGAAGCGCGTCAAAACCGGCGAACACCAGCTGGCTGAGCGCGTCGTAGCCGCCGGCGAGGACACGCCGGGCGCGGCCGGATCGGATGAGCTCGAAGGCGTGCCCGACTGCGTTGGCGCCCGAAGCGCAGGCGTTGGCGATCACGGTGACCGGACCTTCGAAGTCCAGGGCATCCATGAGGTTCAATGCCTGGCGCTGCGCCTGATAATGGGTCACGCGGACCGGTTGCTGGCGGGCGCGGGGGCGTCCGGTCGACGCCTGGCGGTAGAAGTCCTCTCCCAACGGCATTCCCGCGCTGGTGGTCCCGAGGACGAGGGGAATGGGGGACGCGGTACCCGACCAGCCTGACTGGCTCCAGGCCTCGATGGTGGCGAGCAGCAGCATGCGGGCGCCACGGTCGAGCCGCGCTTCCTGCCGCGCGCTCAGTCGCGTGTGGGGCAGGTCCAGCGCGTGAGTGATCTCCGCCGCGGAGGTGGTGCGTTGCCGCTTGGCATCGAACACGCTCACGGGTCGGAACGCGTGGCGACCGGCGCGAAAGCCGTGGGTGTTGGCATAGCGCCCGATGCCAAGGGCCGTGATCACACCCATCCCGGTGACCACCACGCGCGCGGCATCCGTGCGTCTTGGTTCGTGGGGCCAGATCATGCGATAGCACACGCTAGAGAACCTGGATGTGTCGGGTCAATCGTCGTGGCTCCGACTGACACCGTGGCTTCCGACCTTGTTTGCCGAGGGTCGGCGGCGGAAACTGGGGCATGCCAGCCCTCAGCCGC
>CAZYJB010001080.1:0-1989 GCA_964647675.1 uncultured Verrucomicrobiota bacterium
TGGACGTGCGGGCGTTCGAGGTCTCAACCGCGCTTCGGGGCGTACGGGGAACTGGGATCGGGAACGCCCAGCTTCACCTTCATGCCCGGCGCGATCTTTTGCAGGCCTTCGACGATGACCCGCTCACTGCCGTCGAGCCCGCTCACCACCTCGAGTTTGCCGGGCAGGCGCACACCCACGGTCACGGGCTTCGCCACCACGGTATCGTCGCCGTTCACCACCAAGACCACGCCGCGGTTGCCATCGAGCACCTGGCTCAGCGCGGCTTCCGGGATGACCACCGCGTTCGTGCGCACCTGGAGCGTGAGCACGAGGTTGGCAAACATGCCCGGTGTGAGCAGGCGCTTCTCGTTCGGGATCTCGGCCTTCACCAGCACGGTCCGCATCACAGGATCCACGAACGGCGCCACGAAGAAGACGGGGCCACGAAACACCTGGCCCGGCCACGCCGCCACGCCCACGCCAATGTTCTGGCCCGGCTGGACCTGGCTGAGGAAGCGCTCCGGCACATTGAACTCCACCTTCACGGGGTCGAGGTCCACCAGCCACGTCAGCGTCGTAGCGCGGCTCACCAACTGCCCCGGACTCACCTGGCGCGCACCCACCACGCCCTCGAAGGGCGCGTACACCCGCGCTTCCCGCAGCGCGCGGCGTCGTCCCGCGACCGTCGCGTCATCCGCCGCGCGCCGCGAGGTGGCCTGCTCGAACTCCTGCTCGGAGATCAGTTTGGACTCGAGCAGTTCCTTGGCGCGATCGTGGGTCTGTTGGCTGAGCTTCAGGTTCGCTTCGGCCTCTTCGAGCGCAGCCTGCAGTTTGGTCTCGTCCAAGGTCACCAGCAGGTGTCCCTTGGAAACCGGCTGGCCCTCGTCGAACCCGATCTTCTCGACGAAGCCCTCGGACTCCGCCTTCACCTCGATCTGCTCGTTGGCGGTCACGGTTCCCACCAGCGAAAGCGTCTCCTCCACGGGCTGCCGCTGCGCCTGAACCGCGATGACTTGCATCACTGGCATGCCGCCACCCGCCGCCGGACTTCCCGCGCCTCCACCCGTCGCGCCCTTCGGTCCGCACCCGGTCGCGGCCGCCGTCAGGAGGCTCCAAGTGAGTGCCTGCAAGGCCTTGCGGCGTCGATTCATCCTGCGACGGTACGAGACGACTCCCCCAACCTCAACCGATTTGAACCCCGCTCCCGGCGTCGAGCGACGCCGCCACCGCCGTGCGCGCCTGTTCCATCAGTTCGAGGTCCGTCACCAGGTCACCGAACCGCAGGTCCGGCATGCCGCTCTGCGCCTGGCCGAGGAGCTCGCCCGGCCCGCGAAGCCGCAGGTCCTGCTCCGCGATCGCAAAGCCGTCCGCGCTCTCCTCGAGCACCCGCAACCGCGTTCGGGCCTCCGCGGTCTCGCGCCCCGCCACCAGGATGCACGTGCCATCCAGGCCGCCACGCCCGATGCGCCCGCGCAACTGGTGCAATTGCGCGAGGCCGAACACTTCGGCGTCCTCCACCACCATGACGGTGGCATTCGGGACGTCGACGCCCACTTCGATCACCAGGGTCGATACCAGGACGCGAAGTTCACCTCGGCGAAAACGGGCCATGACCGCGTCCTTCTCCGACGAGGGCAGCTTTCCGTGCAGCAACCCGACCGGATGCGGCGCGAACACTCTCGAGAGCTCCTCCCATTCGCGCACCACGGCCTTCACGTCGACGCTCTGGTCGTCCTCGACCCGCGCGCAAACCACATACGCCTGGCGGCCACGCGCGATCTCCTTCTTCACGAACTCGCGGATCGACTGCCCGGACAGCCGCTGGACGATCTCGGCCGTCAGGATGGTGCCGCAACTGGCGTAGCTGTACCGCGTGCCCGGCTTGAACAGCAGGTCGGTCTTGATGGCCCCCTCGACGAACGACTTCAACGGGGCGTGCTTCTTCCGCAACTCGGCGTTGTCGGGCAGCTCGTCGGGCAGCCCGGACGTGTGCGTGAACAGGTGCAG
>CAZYJB010001081.1:0-1988 GCA_964647675.1 uncultured Verrucomicrobiota bacterium
GGATGTTCTCACTGAGTCCGGGCACGCCCGGGCGCAGGCAGCAGATACCGCGCACGATGAGATCGATGCGGACCCCTTTGGAGGACGCGGCGTAGAGCGCGTCGATGACCTTGGGGTCCACCAGCGAGTTCATCTTGGCGATGATGCGCGCCGGGAGGCCGCGTTCGGCATTGCGGGTTTCCTCCGCGATGAGGCGCAGCACTTCGTCGTGCAGTTGGAAGGGCGCGATGAGGAACTTCCGCATCGGCTGGAACTGGCAGATGCCGGTGAGGAGGTTGAAGAACTGCGTGGCGTCCTCGCCGAAATCCGGGCGGCAGGTGAGCAGTCCGAGGTCGGTGTAGAGCTTGGACGTGGTGGCGTTGTAATTGCCCGAGGCCACGTGCACATAGCGGCGGATGCCGCCGTCCTCCGCGCGCACGACGAGGGCGACCTTGGAATGGATCTTGTAGCCGAGGAGTCCGTAGACGACATGGACGCCGGCCTGTTCGAGGCGGCGCGCCCACTGGATGTTGTTGTGTTCATCGAAGCGCGCCTTGAGCTCGACGATGGCGGTCACCTGCTTGCCGCTGCGTGCGGCGTCGCTAAGGGCGTTGATGATGCGGCTGTCGCCACCGGTGCGGTAGAGCGTCTGCTTGATGGCGAGGACCTGCCTGTCGGCGGCGGAGGCCTCCAGGAAATCGACCACCGTCTGGAAGGTTTCGTACGGATGGTGGAGCAGAATGTCGCGCTCGCGGATGGCGGCGAAGAGGTCGTCGTGACGGCGCAGGATGGCCGGGGAGGGGGCGATGAAAGGCGGGTCGCGCAGCTCGGGCGAATGCGGACCGTCGGTGATGCTCATGATGCGGCCCGGGTGGAGGGGGCCGTCGATGCGGTAGAGATCATCTTCGGTGAGTCCGAGATGCGCGAGCAGACGCTGGCAGACGTCGCCGGGACAATCGTGACTGACCTCGATGCGCACCGCCTCGCCCTTGAGGCGGTTGTGCAGCTCCTTTTCGACCGCGAGCAGGAGGGACTCGGCCTCCTCGGTCTCGATGTAGAGTTCGCCGTTGCGCGTGATGCGCAACTGCCAGTTCCCCACCAACTGCATGCCCGCGAAGAGGCGGTCGAGGAAATGCGCGATGATGCGGCCGAGGAAGATGTAGTCGTGACGTCCGTCATCGCGCGGCAGGCGCACGAGCCGCGGCACGTTGTCGGGCATCTGGATGACGCTGAGTTTTTCCTCGGGCTGGTCGCCGCGCGGGTCGACGAGTTTGACGACAATGTTGAGCGCGCGGTTGCGGAGCAGCGGGAAGGGGTGGGACTGGTCGATGGCCAGCGGAGTCAGGACCGGGTGCACGCGCTCGCGGTAGAACGACTCGAGCCACGCGAGGTCGGCTTCGGACAGCTCGTGGACGCGCAGGAAGCGGATGCCGTGCTGGGCGAGGGTGGGGACCAGTTGATCGCGCCAGCAGGCGTAGGCCTGGTCAACGAGGGTGCGGATGCGCTTGCGAACCAGCTTGAGCGAGTCGTGGGGGAGGAGTCCGTCGGGCGAGATTTCGACCGAGCCGGCCTGGACCTGTTGCCGCAGTCCCGCCACGCGAACCTCGAAGAACTCGTCGAGGTTGGAATGCGTGATGCAGAAGAACTTCACGCGTTCGAGCAACGGCGTGGAGTCGTCGAGGGCTTCGGCGAGCACGCGCTGATTGAACTCCAGCCAGCTCAGCTCGCGGTTGATAAAGCGTCCGCTTGCTGCGGGCGCCGTGGCAGTGGACGAACTCATCGCGGACGTGGGGACGATACCGGGAGGTGAGGTTGCGGCGAGCGGATTCCGGGATCGTGACGCGATTGGTGTGGGGCGGGGCCCGGAGGGACGGGAGAGGGTCGGTGTCCTGGCGGGACACCGAGTCGCGAGAGGTGGGGGAAAGGTGGAAGTGCCACGTCCCTGTGGCGCCGCGGGTGTGAGGAAGGGATGGGGTGAAGGGAGGGAGCGGCTCGGTTGCCCTCGCCCC
>CAZYJB010001082.1:0-1987 GCA_964647675.1 uncultured Verrucomicrobiota bacterium
AGGCGGGGCGGTGAAGTAGTTGGTGTCGCTGTTTAGCGGCGGCAGCGAGCTGAGGGTGTTGGAGGACGGATCCGCGCCTCCGGCGGTGGGGGCGCCTTTGCGGTCGCAGCCCTGCAACAACAGCCCGCCCACGAACACGATGTGGAGGGCAAGAATGGTCAGGACAGTGATACGGACGCGGGATTTCGGGGCGCCGTCGATGGCGCCTTGGGGTTGCAGCGGGCTCGGAGTGCTCATGGTCGATCGATCAACGGTTGGAGGTGAAAGGAAGGTGGCGTCCGCGGGTGGCCGGGCTGCCGGAGTTGTGGTTTGGGGGTTGGTCGCCGGAAAAAAGCGATGCGGTGGGGTTCATGGATGCTCGGGGCGCGACGGGACGTCAGGGACGGTTTCGGCAGGCGGGGCCGGGGGAGCGGACCGGGCAGCGAAGACGGCACGGAACACGCTCCCCGCAGATGGACCGGCTGCGGTGTTTGCACTGGCAGGGCTGGCGGGCGAGAGCAGGACGATGTCGCCCCGTTGGGCCTGCGTCGCCGCGCACCGGGCCGCATCTAACAATGAGGGGGCGGGGGTGCAAGGGGTAAATAGACTCCAGGCAGAGCGCATGGCCGCACCCGCCTCGCCGAAGACGAAAACGTGTTTCACCCGCGGCGCGAGCGCGGGGCCGAGGTCGAAGAAGGGGCGTCCGGGCGCGTCGCCGCCCGCGATGAGCCAGATGTGGGGTTGGTCGGGCGGCGTGGGCGCCAGTGCGAGCAGGGATTTTCCCAGGGCGTCGAGGTTGCTGGAGCGGCTGTCGTCGACGAACCGCACGCCGTCAATTTCGCCCAGGGTTTCGAGTGTGCCGGAGGGCGGTTCAAACGACTCAAGCGCGTGGGTCATTCCGTCGAGCGGCAGGCGCAGGACGCGTCCCACCGCCAGCGCGGCGAGCAGGTCCTCGGCGAAGTGGGGCCCGCGCAGTCGACCGCGCTGCATGTCCCACAGCGGTCCCGCCCATCCTTCCCAGCGGCTGACCAGCAGCGAGCGGTCGAGTCCGAGCTCGGCGGTGCGGCTGAAGGCACTGAAGGTGATGCATTTGGACGGCGGTGCGGCGTCGAGCGCCTGGAGATGGGCGAGGGTGTCGCTCTGGACGATGGCCCAGTCGAACGGCTGCTGGCGCGCGAACAGGCGTGCGAGCCGTCGCAGGTAGTCGTCCCAGGACCCCCTGAAGCCCGGGTGGTCGGCCGGGGCGTTGAGCACCACGCCGACCACCGGGCGGAAGAACTCGAAGTGATCCAGTTCGACGTCGTCGATGCGATGGATGAGAAGATCCAAGTCGCGCGACGATTCGGCGAAGGACGAGGCGGGTTGGCGGCTGGCGTCGGCGATGGCCACGCGCCGGCCTGCGTGACGCAGAATGTGGGCGACCAGCTGCGCCGTGGTGTGGCGTCCGCTGGCGCCGGCGATGGCCACGTGCAGGCAGAGGCTCTCGCGAAAGGCGAGCTCCCGCTCCGCGATGACCGGGATGCCGTGGGCGGCGAGGCGGGCGGCGGCGGGGGTCGCGGCGGCGGCGGCGCTGACGACGGCGAGATCCGGGCGCGGCACGGGAGCGGATTCCGTCACTGAGGCGGCAGCGACCTGTCGCACCGAAGCGCCACGCGCACGCGCCAAGGCCGCGGCCGCGTCCCCGGCGGGGTCGCGTCCGATCACCAACACCTGCTGACGGGCGAGAGGGGTCATGCCGGGGTCAGCGGAGCTTGATGGTGCTGAGGGCTATCAGAGCGCACACGATGGAGAGAATGTAGAAACGGATGGTGACCTTGGCCTCGTACCACCCTTGCTTCATGAAATGATAGTGCAAGGGCGCCATGAGGAAAATCCGGCGTCCGGTCCCGTACCGGCGGCGCGTGAACTTGAACCAGGTCCGTTGGATCAGCACGGAGAGGGCTTCGGCGACGAAGACCCCGCCCGCGATGACGAGGACGAAGGGTTGGTGAATCAGGACCGCGACGAT
>CAZYJB010001083.1:0-1980 GCA_964647675.1 uncultured Verrucomicrobiota bacterium
GGGCCCCAAAGCGCGCACCACCTCGCCGTTCCACACCACCTCGACGGTTGTCAGCGGCGTCATCGAGAAGACTTCTCCTGCCAACTCGTGCGCCGTGGTCTCTTCGCCCTGTCGGGCCGTGAACCGCGCGCCCGGCAATGCGCCATCCGCCTTCACCATCAACAGCGGGCCGGTGGTCACGAACGAACGTCCCGCGGACAGACCCTTCATCCAGGCTCCGAAATCAAACGGCCCTTCGAGATGCACGTACACACGTCCAAAGCCCATCGGCACCGGGTGCACGCCGTGCGCGGTCCCCGCGGTGGGCCGCGGGTTGAATCCGCAATTCAACAATGCGTACCAGGCGCGGAACCCATACAGCGTCCAGCCCCATTCGGTATCGGTTCCCGTGCCCGCGATCCCCATCCAAGCCGGCGCTGGCTCCGCCCAGTTCCGCACCCCGAACTCAGTCTGCCAATGGTGGTTGTTGGCCAGTTCGTACAGGTCGGGATTCAGGACCGGCGCGAGCGCGATGGACCACGGCCAATTGTGCTTCTCGAGATCGATCAGCGCGCCCTCGGACCGTGCGCGGCGCAGCACGCCGTCGAGAGGAAACACGTTCTGATCGAAACGCTCGCGATGATGGACGACCAGGAACGCGCCGAGGGTGTGTGTCTTCGCGCCGGTGCGGAAGATCTCGTACTCGGTATTGCGCGGGTACAGCACGTGACTGGCATCGAACTCGATCAGGTTCGCAGTCGGCGCCGGTGCAAGGCTCTGGGCGCTGGCCGTCGGCGACACGGTGGACACGGTGGTCCAATCAGTCATGGGCAGCACGACGTTCACGTCCTCGGCGAGCGCGGGAATCCGCAATTCCTGCGGAGATCGATGCACGTGCGTATCGCCGGAGAACCAGCCGCGCGCGGCCATGTCCACGAGCCGCGACAGCTCGACGCGCAGCGTCAGGGGCTCGCGCGCCACTTCGAACTCACGCTCGTGCGACATCCATTCCTTGCCGCGATCCACGCGCAGTCGGTACCGGCCCGGCGGCAGCTCCAGCCGGCTCGGATGCGCGGACACCGCCGTGTGCATTTCCACCGCATTGGTGTGGAAGCCGCTGCGGCGCTCGTAGCGCGTGGCACCGCCGTTCAACGCCGTGGACTTGGGGAAATGCCAGACACCATCTTCCCCGCGCAGCGTGACCCGTGCCTCCAAGGCTTGGCGTGAATCGGCCGCCACGATCTCGATCCTCACCTCCTGCTCCGTCCGCGCGGCTCTCCTCCGATTCACCACCGCCATGACCTCCGCCGGCCAAACGGTGGCATCGACGTACCGCGCCAGGTCGCGCAGGGCGACAACGCGGAACCGGCCCGAATTCAGATACGCCATCGCCTCGCGAAAGCGTGCCTCGGGATAATTCACCCAGGGATGGTCCCGGTCCGGCACACCATGAAACTGCATGACCGCGATGCGCCCGTCCCGCGCCTGATCCACCGCGCGACGGAAATCGTCCAGAACCCAGTCGGGACGCGCATCGCCCGCCGACGGGATGAACAGCGGATGATCCGCGCCGGGCTCGAAGGCGAAGCCGCGTCCCCATTCGTAGGAATGCTCCGGCTGTCCGCCACGGCGTGCGAACCGGATGCCCAGGTCGCGCAGGATGGGGAACGCGCCGGGATGGATCGCGTTGCCGGGCCACGAGAAACTCACCGGCTTGGGAATGCCGTGTTCGGCGCAGCGCTCGTTGATGGCTTCCACCTGTTGGCGCAAGAGACCCACGGTGTCCGCCGTGATGCCCAGATGGTCACGCGTGTGGTTGCCGATCTCGAACCCGTCGCGGTGCAGCTCCGCGATCTGCTCCCACGTCATGTAGTCCGTCTTGTTCGTGCGAAAGGAGAAGCCCTCGGTGATGAAGAACGTCGCGCCGAACCCGAGTTCCTTGAGCAGCGGACGCACGACGCGGTGGTGCGAGGAGACCGAGTCGTCGAACGTGAGCACGAC
>CAZYJB010001084.1:0-1977 GCA_964647675.1 uncultured Verrucomicrobiota bacterium
CCGACTTCGCGGATAACGTCTTCCGCTGCCCGACGCGACAGCGCGAAAACCACTACCGCCAGTTCCGCGTCTACACCGGGACGGGGAACCCATGGAAGATCAGCTACGGCATGAACCAATACACGTCCACCAACTTCCCCAATACCGGCGGTCAACTGCCCTCGGCGCGCACCCACAAAATGTCCGCGGTGCGTGAGCCGTCCTCGACGGTCCTCATCGCGGATCTCTCCCATGAGCTGAATCACCCGGCCATCATCAACCTCGGACGCCAGGCTGATGGGACCTACGACGTGGGGTATAAGCACGGCAATCGCCACCCGGCCGGCCGCGCGAATATCGTCTTCATGGACGCCCATGTCCGCGCCATCGGCAGGCTCCAGACGAACGGCCTGGTGATGGACTTTGCGCGGTGACCGTTCGCCGCCGCCTTGCCTCCCGGCGTCGCAGGTCCTAAGACTCCGCGCGCGATGCTGGACATCAAACTTGTGCGCGACCGCGCGGACCACGTGCGCGAACGACTGGGCGCCCGTGGGGCAGGGGACGAATCGCGGATCGACGAGGTGCTCGCCCTCGACGCCGACCTGCGCTCGCGGCTGGCCGAGGCGGAGGGGCTCAAGGCCCAGCGTAATGCGGCTTCCAAGCAAATCGGCGCACTCATGGGACAGAAGAAGCTCGCCGAGGCGGAGGCGCGCAAGGCCGAGGTGCGCGAGATCGGGGATCGCATCACGGCGCTCGATCGCGCCTGTACCGAACTCGAGGCGCGGCGCGACGAGATCCTCCTCTCCCTTCCCAATCTGCCGCACGCCAGCGTCGCGCTCGGCCGCACCGCCGAGGACAATCCAGTCATCCGCACCTGGGGCGCTCCGGCCGCGTTCGCCTTCCAGCCGAAGTCGCATGTGGAACTCTGTGAGACGTTGCGATTGGTCGACTTCGCACGCGGGGCCAAGCTGTCGGGGAGCGGATTCCTGCTCTACACGGGCTGGGGCGCGCGGCTCGAGCGGGCCTTGATCCAGTACATGCTCGACCTCCACGTGCGGGAGCACGGCTACACCGAGGTTTCACCGCCCTATTTGGTGGGCGAACATTGCATGGTGGGAGTGGGGCAGTTTCCCAAGTTCCGCGACCAGGCCTATGCGGCGCGCGAAGGACTCGACGATAGCTCCCTCGGCAAGCTGTACCTCGTCCCCACGGCCGAGGCGCCCGTGGCGAACATCCACCGCGAGGAGATTCTCGCCGCCGACCAGCTCCCGGTCCGTTACGTCGCCTACAGCCCATGCTTCCGCGCCGAAGCCGGCGCCGCGGGCGTGGGCACCCGCGGCATGATCCGCGTGCACCAATTTGACAAGGTCGAGCTCATCAAGATCGTGAAGCCGGAGGACGGCTACGCCGAACTCGAGGCCATGGTCGCGAACGCGGAGCGCATCCTGCAAAGCCTTGGATTGCACTACCGCGTCATCAACCTGTGCACCGGCGACATGGGATTCGCCAGCGCGAAGACCTACGACATCGAGCTCTGGGCGCCGGGCCAGGGCGGGTGGCTCGAAGTGTCGAGCTGCTCGAACTGCGAGGACTTCCAGGCGCGTCGCATGCAACTTCGCTTCAAGGATGCGGACGGTCACAACCGCCTTCCGCATATCCTCAACGGCAGCGGAACCGCCCTCGCGCGCCTGTTTGTCACCCTGCTCGAGACGCACCAGCAGGCCGATGGTTCCGTGCTCATTCCCGAACCGCTGCGCCCTTACCTGGGCGTGGAACGTCTCGGCCCCTGAGGAACTGTCATGCGTGTCCTGCTGGCCTCGAGCGAGCTGAACCCGTACTCGAAAACGGGCGGCCTGGCTGACATGGTCGCCGCCCTCGGCAAGGCCCTCGCCGCAGCCGGCCACACGGTCGGTGTGGTCACGCCGCTCTATCGGGCCATTCGCAACCGGCACCCTCTCCAGCGTCTCGACTGGCAGATGTCCTTCCCGCTCGGCGACC
>CAZYJB010001085.1:0-1975 GCA_964647675.1 uncultured Verrucomicrobiota bacterium
GCTCCAGCGCCGCATGAAGGCGGGTACGGTCCCCAGCGCTCCCGGCTGGAACGGCTGGCTCGGGGGTCTTTTGAATCTGCGATGGCCGCGGTTGGCCCGCGGCGGCGTGGTGACGCCTGCCGAGCCGCCACAGCGCGACATGCAGTTCTTCAACGGACTGGGCGGGTTCGCGCAGGACGGCAGGGAGTATGTGATCCGGCTGGCGCCGGGGCAGAACACTCCGGCGCCGTGGGTGAATGTCCTCGCCAACCCGACGTTCGGAACCCTGGTCTCCGAGTCTGGCGGTTCCTACACGTGGTGTGAGAACGCGCACGAGTTCCGGCTGACGCCGTGGTCCAACGATGCGGTCTCCGATCCGAGCGGCGAAGCCTTCTATCTGCGCGACAGTCAGACCGGCCGCTTCTGGTCGCCGACACCTCATCCCGCCTCCGGCATGACTGGTTACGTGGTCCGACATGGGTTCGGCTACACGACCTATGAACATGCCGAGGAGGGGCTCGCGTCGGAAATGACCCTCCTGGTTCCGCCGGACGCGCCGGTGAAAGTCGTGCTGGTGAAACTGCATAATGCGACGAAACGCGCCCGCGCCGTTTCCTTCGTGGGATTCTGGGAGTGGGTGCTGGGAGAGGTTCGCCAGCAGAATGCCATGCACCATGCCGTCGAGTGGGATCCCACCCTCGGCGCCATGCTGGCCCGGAACCCCTTCAACACCGACTTCCAGGGACGCGTGGCGTTTGTGACCAGCACGCTGCCGGTTGCTTCCTACACGGCGGATCGCACGGAGTTTCTCGGACGCAACGGAACGCCAATGCGACCGGCGGCGCTGGGGCGCGGAAACCTTTCCGGTCGGACGGGGATGGGGATGGATTCGTGCGCGGCCCTGATGATCCAGCTGGAGCTCGAGCCGGGACAGACGGGTGAGTTCGCGTTTGTCCTGGGCTGCGGGCGCGACGTCGAGGACGCGAAGAAGCACATCCGGCGCTTCCGCCGGTACGAGGCGTGTCAGGAGGCGCTGACGGCCACCCGAGGCTTCTGGGATCGAACGCTCGGCGCGATCCAGGTGAGCACTCCGGAGCCGGCCCTGGACGTGCTTGCCAATGGCTGGCTGCTTTATCAGACGCTGTCCTGTCGACTCTGGGCGCGCACCGGGTTCTACCAGTCCGGTGGCGCCTTCGGCTTCCGCGACCAGCTTCAGGATGCCATGGCCTTGGTGCATGCGAAGCCCGAGGCGTTGCGCGGACAGATTCTCCTCGCGGCCGCGCATCAATTCCAGGAGGGCGACGTCCTGCACTGGTGGCACCCGCCGACGGATCGGGGCGTGCGCACGCATATCTCCGATGACTATCTCTGGCTGCCCTACGCCGTATGCCGCTATGTGGAGTGGGTCGGGGATTCCAGCATTCTCGACGAGCCGGTTCGCTTTCTGGAAGGGCGGACGATCCGTCCCGAGGACGAGAGTTTGTACGACGTGTATCCGCCTTCCGAGGAGTCGGG
The DNA here is from genome assembly GCA_964647675.1 of uncultured Verrucomicrobiota bacterium. Classification (GTDB taxonomy): domain Bacteria; phylum Verrucomicrobiota; class Verrucomicrobiia; order Limisphaerales; family CAIMTB01; genus CAIMTB01. The sequence continues at coordinate 1,495 of CAZYJB010001085.1, forward strand.
CACGATCTATGAGCATTGCGTCCGCGCGTTGCGCCGCGGGCGGCGTACGGGCGCGCACGGGCTGCCTTTGATGGGGGGCGGGGACTGGAACGACGGCATGAACCTGGTGGGCCACGAGGGACGCGGCGAGAGCGTCTGGCTGGGTTTCTTTCTTCACGACGTCCTGAGTCGCTTTTCCAGGGTGGCCGCAGATCGAGGCGATCAGGCGTTCCACGGGGAATGTCAGGGCGTCGCCAAGTCGTTGCAGCGCCAGCTCGAACTGCATGGCTGGGACGGGCAATGGTATCGGCGCGCGTATTTCGACGACGGAGGGCCGCTGGGATCCTCGCTCAACCCGGAGTGTCAGATCGACGCGCTGCCCCAGAGTTGGGCGGTGCTCTCACGGGCCGGAGACCCGGAGCGTGCGCGTCAGGCCATGAACGCGGTTGCCGAGCGGCTGGTGAAAACCGAGGCCCGGCTGATCCAGTTGTTCGATCCGCCC
>CAZYJB010001086.1:0-1968 GCA_964647675.1 uncultured Verrucomicrobiota bacterium
CGCCCTCCTCACCTGGAATCCATTCGGCTGCCAACCCGCCGTCCCACGCGATTCTCGGGAGCAAACCCAATTCAGCGATGGTCAGGGAATGGGGCCACTTTGCCGGCACCGGGATCGACGTCGGCGCCGGCAAGGGTTGACCTGGATCCATGCTCGTCTGGCAGGTCTTCCAGAACGGGGTGAATACCTGGTACGGCCTCCCGGTTTGATTGGTCACGGTCCATGGTTCCCTGAGCAACGCGCCATTGCTGCTTTCTGCGCGGATCCCCATCAATTTCAGTGAGTCTTTGACGAAAGCGTCCCTCACAATGGTCGCGGGATCGTACCGCCGGGTCCAAAACACTCCCCGCGCCCCCGTTTCGCGTATCAATTGCGTCAGGGTTTCCAAGCTGCCTCCGGCCCTGACGATCAACTTTGAACGATAGTTTCGAAGTGCTTTGTCGAGCGCGGTAAGGGATTGATGTCGCCACCATTGGGAGGCGGCGCCGGGTTCCCAAGGCCTCTCCTCCCCAGGCGCATGAATGTACGTCGGGATTACCGCGCCACCCGACTGAATTGCTGAATCCAAGGCAGGCTGGTCGGTCAGCCGCAGATCATTTCTCAGCCACCAAATGACCGGCGGAGCTTTGGATGCCATGTTTTTCGGGCGCTAAGAGAGCATGAGCTTCTGAAACGGCAAGCTTGGAGAGGCTCCTTTCCGGGTCATCCTCGCGTTCACCCCTCCTGCGCGCCCGTGCAGACCCGAGCATTTCCGAGGCAAACCGACTGCCTCTCCGGCTCCCGTTGATGCCGATCGCGGGAGACTCCCCAGGCCCAGACCTCAGAAACCGGTGCCGAGACGATTCCGTCGGGTTCCCGGCGGTCGACCGCCACACCTCGCGCGTCGGTTGAACGGATGTGATCCGCTGCTGAAAACGTTCGCGCGGCCGATTGCTCATGCCCCTATGGACAGGCCTCCTCAGCATCTGTTTTCCGAAGCTCTAGGCTCTCCTGCGGGCCCCTCGGCAGCCCGGTTTCGCGGACCCCTGGCGACAAATCCACAGAGCTCCGCCTTGTTAGGGGATAAGTAACACGGGTAGTCAGTCCCGCGCTGGAGCGGAAGCCCGTCACCAAGGACAGGCCTCGGCGCAAGATCGCGGGCACCTGCGGCCGTGATGCCAAAGGCCGACCATCTTCGACCTGTTCCGACTAGGCTCCCAACACCGCCGAGCATAACGGCGTCGTTCCGCTCAATCTGCTCATGAGCCCAGGCCTCGCCGTGCCCAGACCCAATCTGCTCATGAGCCCAGGCCTCGCCGTGCAGGGCGCAGCGGCGACGGGATACGATGGAGCCTGGCGGATGCTGGGGAGGCCTTGCCGTGAGCTATGGAGTCCGCACCCGGAAAAACCGGGCGCCCGCCAAGTCCTGACGAGCCACCCCAAGCCCCACTTCGCAGGTGCATTCGGCGGCTTCAATGCGAGCCACGGATCGCCAGACCGCGGGATCAACCGAGTCTCGCTCTTCCACGGAATAGGCGCGTCCCGCCACCGCCGCCACTCCCAGCCATAGTCGTGTTCGATCCACTCGAATGACCCTCAGACCCAGGACGCTCGCGCCGTTTCTCGGGTTGGTCCCGCTCTCGAACTCGGCCCGGTTCCCCTGCCGGTCCCCATCAGGATCCGCCGAGTCACCCGCCACCTCCGGACGCGCACGCTCCTCCGCTGTGAAATGATGCGCCACCCAGTCTTCGTACGGGTCGCCGCCAATCCGCACCACCGCCTCGTCGGCCACCACCACCGCGCCATCGTCGACCGAGAATCGCAGGGTATACTCCCCAGCACTCGGGAAGACCGCCCTAACCACCGAACCATTCGTCCCTTCAAGCGCGCCGGGAACCGGACCTGAAATCTGCCGCCATTCGAAGCGCACCACGCCGGGCGGACTCGGCAATCCGTCGTCCTGGTAAATCCCTGCCAAGGTCAGGGGCT
>CAZYJB010001087.1:0-1966 GCA_964647675.1 uncultured Verrucomicrobiota bacterium
CGAATGGTTCGGGCGGTGGGGCGCCACGTCCCTGTGGCGCCGTTGGTGCGGAGATGGGCTGGGGTGACTTTGTGGGGCGGCTCGGCCGGGACCCCTCGCCCCACCTTGCCAGGTGAGGTGCAGGGAAGAGTAGGAGACCGTCTGAAAGAGTGGCGGTCGCGTCGCCCGCCGCCGGTGGCGTGTTGGAGGGGGGGGAGGAACGCCAGCCGTAGGTGGAAACGGAGGACGAGCGCGACCGCAATGTTGTTATCGGCGCTCGTGCAAATCCCTGAAGGGAGTGGGGAAGGGGTGAGTGACCAGTGACAAGTGGCAAGCAGCGGGCAGGGCCGTAGGTGAGTCGGGCTGAAAGCCCGAAAGGAGAAAGCCCAGGGTCGCAGACCCTGGGTCTTAGGGGACATCCGGAGGCGCCCTGAAAGGTGCGCAAGGAGGCGGGCCATGGCGACCTGGGGGTCCTTCAGACCGCGATCCGATCGGTCATGGCGGTGCGGTACCCAAGTCGCCGCCTTGGGTGATCGCCTGCGGCCCGCTTCGGGGCCGGGATCGGGAGACTGGAACACGAAGCCGGCCCGGTGGCGCGCCGGCTCCGACCAGCGAAGGCGCCCCCTGCAGCCGCAGACGCGAGTCCGCGCCAACTTTCCTTGGCAAACGGGGTCACCATACCCCGCCACCAGGCATCATCGAGCCGGCATGCCGCGCGCCATGCGTCGAGGAAAGCGCGGAAGACCACGGGTTGATCATTTGCGGAGAGGCGTTGATCAACCCAGGGGACCAAGGCGGTCGTGGGCGTTCTCGTCGCTCCCGTGTCCGCGGCCCGGCCCCGCGAGTGCGCTCGGCGCCACTGCGACTTCGAGACGCCCGGCCGCGGCGGGAGCTTGGAATCCGGCGGGGTGGTCAGGTCCCTGGCAGGTTGGGAGGAGCGCTGCTGGGCCGCCCGGTGCCCGCCGCGCTGGCGTTGGGAGAGGAGAACCACCAGCACCGCCTGCACGATCAGCGCCGCCAAGCACTGCCGGCGAACTCGATTTCAGCTCCCGATGTTCCAGCAGGCTTTGGGGGCAGCCCTTCAGCGATACGGGATCAACTGGATGCGCTCCTTATACCACTGCATGTCGAGCTTGCCGGCGGCGTCGAAGGCCATCGTCGGGCCATAATTGTAATCCACGGGATACTTCGAGGTGCGACTAAGCCACTTCTTCACCTCGGCATGACCATCGGCGAAGGAAAATCCGCAAGCGCCGTTATGGTAGGAGGACGGAATATCCTGCCAGTTGTTCACGTTCGGGTCGGTGACAAAGAAAGCGTCATTGATGGAGTCCGGGTGTTCGTCGAGCGTCACCCAAGTCTTGGCCGGTTCGGGGACGTCCGTCTGACGCAGAAACTGGCGATAAGCACCGCCGAACGCCCAGCTTTGGCCGCGCGCTGTGAGGTCGTTGGCATCGTTGTTGGAACGTCCGAACAACGCGTTCATCGAGTTGGAGCGGTTGCGCCGCGCCCAGCCCTTCTTACGCTGCGCCGGGCTTACAAACTTGTCTGCCGGGCACATGTAGATGCCGACCGCACCACCCGTGTACTGACCCAGCACGCCATTCTTGACCCACTCCACGTTGGTCACGCTGATCGAGTCGATGTCCGTTCCTGCTCCCCAGGTCATGACGTTGTTGACCCAGTTGTTGAACTTCTTGGTGGTAATCGCCTCCTGCGTGCCGGGAATGGTGAAGTTGTTGGCGCACTTTTCTTCAAAGTCGCCCGAGTACAGGTGCCAGCCGAGGATGAGCTGCTTGTTGTTGTTGATGCAGGCGATGCCCTGGGCCTTGGTCTTGGCCTTGGCGAGCGCGGGCAGGAGCATGCTGGCCAGAATCGCGATGATCGCGATCACGACGAGAAGCTCGATCAGCGTGAAGGCGGCCAGGCGCCGGGAGGTGGAGGAAAAGTGATTCATGACGACGCGATCTCCTGAGGTTCGAGAGGT
>CAZYJB010001088.1:0-1962 GCA_964647675.1 uncultured Verrucomicrobiota bacterium
GCCTGCGCGCGACGGACACCACGGCGCCCGAGCGCAGCCTGGAGCGTTCCTTCGTCCTGACCCTCCTGGCGGCCCATCCGCCTTCGCGACTCGATCGCGACGCGACGACCCTCAGCACGCACGCGAAGCCAGGCTCACCGATCGCCATCCTGCGCACGGACGACCCGGACACGTTTGACACACCGGCCTACGCGCTCGTGTCCGGAGACGGATCGACCCACAATGCACTCGTTGAACTCCGCGGAGGCACGGTGATCCTCGTGACTGCGCCGCCGTCGCCCACGGAAGCGCTCAGCCTGCGCGTGCGCGCCACCGACCAGGCGGGGCTCTTCGTCGAATCGCCTTTGGTGTTCCCGCGCCGGGCACCACGGGTGCGGCTCAACGAACTGGTCGCCTCCCGCACCGGCGGAGTCACCAACGAGTTCTCCGCGCCAACAGAGTGGCTCGAACTCGCCAACGACACCGCGCAATACGAGCCTCTGGACGGCTGGCACCTCACCGATTCGCGCGGCACTCCAGGGAAGTGGCCCTTCCCACCGGTCACCCTCGCTCCGCACGAATTCCGCGTGGTGCTGATGGATGGACTGGGACAGGCGCCCGCCGGCTCGCCGCTCCTTCACGCCGGATTCTCGCTTTCCTCGGACGGCGAATGGATCGGGCTGACGCCTCCGTCGTCCGCCGTGACCGGGGACGAACTCGAGTATCCGCCGCTCTTTCCGGGCGTGGCCTACGGCACGGGAGCGGGCGGAGTCCGTGGCATCCTCGCCGTTCCCACACCGCGCGCGCCGAACGGGGAGATCTCGGCGCACGGCGAGAATGCCGTGGCCTTCAGCCGCACGCGTGGATTCGCGACCGACGCGTTCCTCCTCGAGCTGACGGCGTCGGTTCCGGGCTCGACGATCCGATACACGCTGGATGGCGCGCTGCCGACCTCCACCGCGGGCACGGTCTATACGGAACCAATTCGCATCACCCCGTCGGCGTCCTCCACCACGCGCGGGGTGCGGACCGTGCGTGCGCTTGCGCTGCATCCCGGCGCCGCCTTCGCGCGCGTGGCCACGCACTCCTACCTCTTCGTGCATGGCACGCCGGAAACGCCGGCGTCGGCGATCACGAACCAGTCGCGACTGGGAGCATCGATCGTGCGGCATGCGACGTATGGGCCGCTCCTCGACGATGCGATCCTCGCGCTGCCGGCCCTCGCGGTGACGCTGCCGCAGGGGCTGGGAACCGCCGAACGCCGCGCGTCGATCGAGCTTCTGGATCCCTCACTGGCCGAAGCCGGGTTCCAGGCCGAATGCGGAATCGCCGCCACGGGCACCACAAGCCTCGGTTCACCGAAGCTCAGCATGGCCGCGCGCTTCCGTGCCGAGTACGGGCAATCGCGGCTGCGGTATCCGGTGTTCGCGCGGGGTTCGATGGCCGGCGAGGGCGCGGCCACCGAGTTCAAGGAACTGCGCCTGCGCAGCCATTCGCACGACACCTTCTACTGGCTGGGCATGCGCGAGAATCCACCCACGCCCTACGGAAGCCCGCCCGTCACGCGTGGCGGTGACGCGCAGCTCGGACGCAATCTCTGGATCGAAGAGACCCAGCTCCTGATGGGCCAGCCCGGCAAACGCGGACGGCAGGTCCACCTGTTCCTCAACGGCTCATACCACGGCCTCTACCACGTCCAGGAGCACGCGGATCACGACTTCATGGCGTCCTACTATCCAGGCGACGACACCGACTTCCACTTCACCGGCGCGGCGCTCAGCGGCAGCGAGCACGCGTCCGGGGACACCTGGCGCACGACCTGGTCGCGCGTGAAGGCCAGCCTTTCGAGCGAGGCCGAGGCGCGCCGCTGGATCGATGTCACCAACCTTTGCGATTACATGGTCCTCTCCTTCTACGCCGGCAACGACTGGGACTGGAGCGCGCAGCACAACTGGTCGGCCGCCGGGCCGAGGGAACCCGGCC
>CAZYJB010001089.1:0-1959 GCA_964647675.1 uncultured Verrucomicrobiota bacterium
CCCGTGCCCACCCCGCCCGCCGCCCACCAGGTCCAGCAAACCCTCGCGCCGGCGAACGCCGTCGGCACGCCGTCGCAGGTCAACACCACCACCGTGGTGAACCCTGCCCCGCCCGCGCCGGCCCCTGCCGGTGGCACCAAGGCGCTCTGACGCATCATCGCCCGCGCGCGCCGCGCGGCCGCTTCCCGCTTCGCCAGACGCGGTGCGATCCCCGGATCGCACCGCGTCTTGTTTTGGATCGGGCCCCTGTCCCACGGTAGGACTCGTGCCACGCCCGCCGCCCCGGTGCACCCGACTCCCGTGGACGGGGATTCTCGTCCTCGCGCTCCTCAGTTGCCTCGCCGCCGCCTGCCGCCCGCTGCCGCGCGCCGACCTCGTGGTCCTCAACGGCGCCGAGCCCAGCTCGCTCGACCCTTTGCTGGTCACCGGCATCGAGGAACTCCGCGCCGTCCTGCCCCTCTTCGAGGGTCTCACACGCCCGGATCCGACCAACGGCCGCGCCATCCCCGGCCTTGCTGAGACATGGACCCTCAGTCCCGACGGGCGCACCTACCTTTTTCAGATGCGCACCAATGCGCGCTGGTCGACTGGCGAACCCATCGATGCGCGGGACATCGCCTATTCCTGGCGGCGCACGCTCGAACCCACCAACGCCTGCCAGTACGCCAACCTCCTCTTCGCCGTCCGCGGCGCCGAGGATTTCCACCTCGGTCGCCATCATGACTTCGACCGGGTCGGCGTGCGCGTCCTCGACCCGCGTAGGTTGCAGGTCGATCTCACCCATCCGTGCGCCTATTTCCTCGAGCTTTGCGCCTTCCAAACCCTCGCCGCCGTGCCGCGGGCGGCGATCGAACGTCACCGGGACGGCTGGATTCTGGCGCCGGAAATGCCCGCCAGCGGGCCCTACCAGCTCGAGTTCTGGCGCATCAACGACCGCGTGCGCCTGCGCCGCAACCCGCACTACTGGGACGCCGCGCAAACCGGGTGCGAAGTGGTGGACCTGTTCTCGATCACCGCGCCCAACACCGTTCTCAACCTCTACCTCAAGGGGCATGCCGATCTCATTCTCGACAAGCCTCTGGTGCCGACCGAACTCATGCCCGCGTTGCGCGACCGGCCCGACTACCACTCCTATCCGGTCCTCGGCAGCTTCTTCCTGCGGTTCAACGTGACCCGCAAACCCTTCGACGACGCGCGCGTGCGGCGCGCCTTCGCACTCGCCACCGACAAACGCGCGCTCGTCCAGCGCGTCACCGGCTCCGGCGAAGAGCCGGCCAACCACATCGTGCCCACGGTCACCGCCAACTACCGGCGCGGCCCCGGTCAGACGCACGATCCCGAGGCGGCGCGACGGCTCCTGGCTGAGGCCGGATTCCCCGGAGGCCGCGGTCTTCCCGCGGTCGAGTTCCTGTTCGACGCCGGAGTGGGCGGACCTGCGCGCATCAACGAACGCGTCGCAGTGGAGCTGAAATCGATGTGGGAACGCGAGTTGGGCGCGACGCTCGACCTGCGGCGCATGGAGAAAAAGGCCTTCCTCGTCGCCCAACGCGGGCTCGAATACGGCATCAGCCGCTCGTCGTGGATCGGAGACTACAACGATCCGAACACCTTCCTCGATCTCTTCATGACCGCGAGTGGCAACAACCGCACCGGATGGTCGAGCATTCGCTACGACGAACTGCTCCGCGCTGCCGCCGCGGAGCCCGACCTCGGCCGCCGGGCCAGCATTCTGGCCGAGGCAGAGACGCTGCTGGTCCGCGATGAAGCGGTGCTGATCCCGCTGTGGTTCGAGGTCGGCTTCGCCCTGTTCCGGCACGACGAGTTGGACGGCTTCCACCCGAACCCACTGGCGACTCATCCCCTCAACGCGCTGCGTCGGTTGCGTCCGCCGCAGTAGGGAACGTCCGTCTGCGCCGGGCAACCGCGTTGCGGTTGCGGATCGGGCGGAAATCGACCCGG
>CAZYJB010001090.1:0-1957 GCA_964647675.1 uncultured Verrucomicrobiota bacterium
CTCGGGGGGGCCACCCCGGGGCGCCACCTGCACCCCACGGGCGCGCGCCCGCGGGCGCGCCCGCGGCGCATCGCCGCGCTCGGGCATCAAGGCCAGCATGGTGATGAACGCTGCCAATCCCGCCACTCCGAGGAGACGCCCCGCCACCACCGGTGCCGACGGCGCCGCGAGTCGCCAGTCGTGGGTGCGGCTGTGCACCACGGCATCCCGCAGCAGGCAACGCTGCAGATAGTTCAGGGATTCGCCGCGTCCGGCCGTCTGCTGCACCGCCGTCAGGACCAGTCCGTGCAACTCCGGAAACCGCGACTCGACACACAAGGCGGCCGTGCGCACGTCGGGTCCGCCCGGCGCGCGACGCATGGCGAACCAGCCCAGCGTCGCCATCCCCATCCCGAACGCGAGGGTCTTCCACCAGGGCGACGCGCCGCCCACCGCCACCTGCACCGCGAGCAACGCCAACACCACGCCCGCGGCCGCCAAGCCACCCAGCCCGATGCGCCGCCAGAACCGCGCCTGCTTCAGCCGGCGCAGCACGGGCGCCAACTGGGATTGGAGTAAGCCTTCCGTCATGGGACCACCTCTCCTTCTCGCTGAATGCTGCGACTGCTCCACGCGGCCACCGCGGACTCCACCAGCAACACCGCCAGGGTTGCCGCGATCAACCAACGCCAGAGCTTTTGCCGACTCTCCGTCTCCACCGCCGCCAATTGCTGCCGCTTCACGGGATCGGGCTTGGTTTCCGCCGGCGTCACGCGCACCGGCGCGCCCAGCGCCTCCAGCGCCTCGATCGAGCCCGGCGCGGTCCGTGACTCCGCCCCTTCGAGATTCACCGCGTGCCGCACACGGCGGCCACCCGCTTCCACGGTGTAGATGCCAGGCTCCTCACTGCCATCGAATGCCGTGACGCCCGCCGCCAATTCCTTCCGCACCCCGGAAGGCAGCTGCACGACCCGCGCCCCGGATTCCCCGGCCACCGGCAGCGCGTCGCCAATCGTCCACGGACGCGACGGATCGGACAGTCCGCCCGCGTACTCCAGCACGGCGCAGAGGAACGGCACGAACTTGGTCGACAACCCGAACTGGCTCTCGGAAGGCGCCCATCCGCTGGTCAGCACGATCACACGCCCGCGCCCGAGCGGCACTTCCGCCCACGCGGCCTCGCCGGAATCAAACCGCGCCATCACGCGCGCGCCGGACAACGCAGCGAGGTCGAGCGCCCGATGCTTCCAGAAATGGATCTTCGTGAAATCGCCGAACCGCGGATCGGCAAATAACGAAAGCACGGGATGCGCCGTGTCCACGCTGGCGAGAATCGCGTAGGAACGCACGCTGGCCTCGCGAACCGGCACCTCGGCCATGCCCATCAACGCCGACAAGGCGCGGTACGACCCTGCGCTTGAGGGTGCGAACAGCACCGTTTTCCCGCCTTCCACCGCCGTCTTCAAGGTGCGCGCCACGTCCTCCGACACGCCATCCGCCACCACGATCAGCTTGGCCACGGCAAGTTGGGCCGGATCGGTCGCCGCATCCCCGCGCGCGGTCGCCAATCGCACGGCCAGTCGCCCGGCCGACGGAAGCGCCTTGCGCAGGAAGAAAAGGGGCCCCTTCGGATCCTCAGGCCCGGCATCGGAGCCGAGATACAAGGCATCAATTCCCGCAAACGCCGGTGGCACGACGTAAACCTCGTTGTCGAAAGTCTCCTCATCCCCGCGCATCAGAATGCGATCCACCGCCGCGCCTTCGGGCACCGGGACCACCACCACCCGACTCTGCCCGGGTGGCACCTGCACTTCCTCGGCCCGTCCTTGAAACCCATCGCCGCCGGGGCGTCCCCAACCAACCTCGAATCGGCCCTGGGTCGAGTCCGGCGCGTTCGAGACTCGCACACGCACCACGGCCTGGGTGGCCGAGGCGGACTCAGTCATGTCAGCGACCCATTGGATGCCCGCAGTGCCCA
>CAZYJB010001091.1:0-1956 GCA_964647675.1 uncultured Verrucomicrobiota bacterium
GGTGGACTCGAACATGCCCTGCTCGCCACGATGGTTGTAGTCGCCCTGCTGGATCGACGCGCCAAGGTTGAGCTTCGACCATTTCACCTCGAGCTTCCGGCCCCAGTCGTCGCGCGCCTCGAACGCATGGCCGCGATTGAAATCGAACTTCCACATGTTCTTGCACATGGCGTAACGCCACACACCCCCGCGCGCACGGAAACGGACGTGGTCATACACCCGTCCATCGAAGACGAGGGTGCCGCTCCACAAGTAGTCGTCTCCGCCGTAACGGCTGAACCACGTCCCCTGTTCCACCGACTGTTTCTTCGAGATCAGGTGGAGGACCGGCAGCCGGTTCATCTCCGCCCGATCGACGGTGAACACGCGTCCCGCGTCGCCGGCGGCGCCGGGCTGAACCGCCCCGGTCCAGCCCGGCACACCGTCGTAAACGAACCACGCGAAGTTCGGCTGTGGATCATCGGCATACGGCACGCGGACCCGATCACCCACGGCGTCCTCCGCCTCGATGCGGTAGCGCACAAGCTGTCGGTGGACCTGCACCGATGCGGGGATCTGAACCGAGAAGATTTGATCGCCTGCCACGGCGTCCCCGTCACGTCCCGCATCATTCATCGCCAGCGGCGTCCAGGTCGTCTCGAATGCCGCATCCTCAAGCGCGAGATACGCCCCGGGCGCGACGGCCTGGTAGCTCAGGGTTACGGAAGCCACGCCCTCGGGATCGGTGACCTTCGCGGTCACCAGCACTGTCTCGCCGGAACGCGGCTGCACGGGGCTGTGTTCCACCTGCCGCACGGCGGGCGGAACCTGCGTGGTGAACGTCATGTTCCTCCGACCCGGCGTCGGACCGCGCCCGGTCGGACCGGACACGCCGAAAGCGCGCACATCGAAGTAGCAGTCGCTGCTGGCGGTGAGTGACGAGTTGACGATCTGCACGGCGATGGTGTTGGCCCCGGTCCGCAGCAGTCCCTGCGGCACGTCCACTCCGAACGCTTCGAAATCCGCCGATTCCCGAGCCGGCCCGGCGGTCGAGGTGTGCGACAGCGCGCCCGCACTGAGATTCGCGTTGAGCACCTGCACGCCGTTGATCCAGACGCGGAAGCCATCGTCGTAGAGCACTTCGAACTGGAGCGAAGTCACTGCGTCCGGCGCCGCCACGTCGAAGGTGCGGCGCAGGAAGATCGTCGTGTACTGGTTTCGCATATCAGCCAGTTCGGTGCCGAACGCCACCGCCGGATCGTAGCCGATGGGCAAGGCCCCCGTCGCCCACTCCGAGTCGTCGAACTCCGGTCGCGTCCACGCGAGCAGCGGCGACGAAGCGGCCTGGGTGCCTTTGCGGTACCGCCACGTCGAGCCCGCCTGGATGAGGCTGGTGCGATTGCCCGCCCCCTGTCCCCCGATCACCGAAGCGCGCCAGTTCCCGCCCAGATCATTGTCGAGGCCCGGATGCATCAACTCCATGGAATAGCCGGGCGCCTGACCCACCGTCGGCCACGGAAATCCCAACTGATACTCCACGCGGTCCACGACCGACCCCGCTGCATCCTCCAGATCGATGCGTTCGTTTTCGTTGCCGAGGCGTCCCGACCACGGCCCCAGTGCGTCGGTCCCGAAGCGCGCGCGCAGCGCGGCGGGGTCCTGGGCCACCACCAGGTAGCCGCCCGCGGCGAGTTGCGTCCCGGCCGGGAAAGAAAAGTCGACGGCCCCGCGAAGGCGCCAGTTGCCGAGACTCACCGCCGAGGCGCCCGCATTGTGCAGCTCGACGAATTCCACGGGATCGGTCGGATCCGGCGGGTCGTAGTGCACCTCGTTGATGACCACCTGGCCGACGGCCGGCCACGCGAGGAGAGCGAGAAGGAACTGGATCAGGCCGGTGGCGGGGGACAGGCCCCACGGCAGGCGTGATGAGAATCGGCGCATCATGACTTTCCGGTGACGGAGCGCGGCACGGTAAGC
>CAZYJB010001092.1:0-1955 GCA_964647675.1 uncultured Verrucomicrobiota bacterium
GGTGCCGGCGAGCCATCCGGCTTGCTTTCTCGGTCCGAAAATCAAGGCCGGCGGGTCGCGCCCACGATCGGCCGATCAGTTGGCGAGTGATTCCCGGTACAGACGGTAGCCATCCTCGCCCAGCGCCTGTTTCAGCGAGGCATCCTTGTCGCGCTCGAGGCCCTGGAGGGCGAGTTGGCGTTGCTCGGAATTGAGCGTGGCATTGTTCAGGACTTCACGCCGACGGCTTTCGTGCCGGTTCAGCGCCTCGTAGAACGGGAGCACCACCGTCTCGGGCAGGCCGGCGCGCCGCACCGCGAGCTGCGCCTGTCGGAACAGCGGATAACGCCCCACGAGATAGCGCTGGTAACGGTCCGCGGGCAGCAGCCGTTTGATGGCATCCTCGCGCTGACGCTCGAAATCCTCGCGCTGGCGGGCGCTCAGGGAATCGAGGGCGCCGTACTCGAGCTGCAGCCGATGTTCCAGAGCGTCCACGGCGCGGAAGATCGAGCGAAACTCCTCGGGCGTGGGTTCCATGCCGGCGAGCTCGGAGCGCAGGCGATTGGCGTTGTGGGAATAGCGCAGGAGGAACTCCTCGAGTTCCTCGGGCGTGAGGATCTGCGAAAGGTCGGCGCGCGTCTGCTCGCGCAGGCGGGCGAGGTCACCCTGGTTGAGGAACACGCCTTCGTTCTGGCGGTTGTTGAAGTAGCCCTGGTGCCGGTCGAGGGAGCGCGCGCAGATCTCCTGCACGGCGTTGTATTTCTCGCGCGGCAACGCGCCGAGCACAGGGCCGGAAAGATTGACGACGACGGGCACCTCACGGGCTGCGTCCTCGTCTTCCGACGGCGCGACACCGAGGAGTTCCTGAACCAGCGCATCGCGGCGCGCGCGGAACTGCTGGAACTTGTCAGCGAAGGTCTCGCCTCCGCTGGTGACCGGTTCCGCCTTCCACCAGGAAAAATCGGTCTGCACCGCGTGCGCCACGCGCTGCTGGAGCAGCCATTCGTCGGCGTCCGAACGGGCGATCCACCGCACCTTGTCGTCGGGGCACCCCGCGGCGCGCAAGCGATCGAGATACGCGCGATAGGCGGCCGATTCCAGTTGGCGCCAGCCGACCGCAGTGGAGTTGGTGGACGGCGCCGGGAGGGGTGCCGGAGCGGGTACGGAGGCCGCCGGAGTCGCGGCGGACTCGGCCCCCCATGTGGCGACCACACCGCCCGCCAACAGGGAGCAGCCCAGCCAACCAGTCCATACGAGGCGACTCATTCCATGCACGGGCCAAACGTCCACGCCCGAACCGCACCGCGCAAACGGAAAGTCCCGCGGCGCGCCGGAGCGCGCGTTTCCGGTAGGAACCCCCCGGGGCAGCTGACCGCCGGGGAGTGAATCAGCTCGTCCGAGGCTGGTTTGACTTGGTCCCGTGCGAAACTTAGAGTGGCTGGGCATGTTGGCCGCCGACACCAAGCCGGTTCCGGAGAAGGCATCTTGGTCGTCCGTCGCGGCCTCCAACGGGACGGTGTGGGCGGAGATCTCGGAGCCTGTGGCGCCCTTTCTCGGAGATGTGCGCGCCTTTCTCGATGCGCAGGTAGCCACTTTCGAGGAAGAAGTCAGCGAAGGCGCGCGTTACGCTCTGTCCGCCAGCGGCAAACAACTTCGGCCGGTGCTGGTTGCGCTCGGCGCGCAATGCGTCGGCGAACTTCACTCCAACCATGTCACCGGCGCCGCGATCGTCGAACTCGTACACCTCGCGACGCTGGTGCACGATGACGTCCTCGATTCGGCCGGCGTGCGACGGCGTCAGCCCACCGTGGCGGCGCGTTTCGGCAGCCAGACCGCGGTCCTGCTGGGCGACTGCCTGTTCGCGCATTCGCTGAAACTGGCAGCCGGATTCCCCACTCCCGAGGTGTGTCGCGTGGTTTCGGCGGCCACCAAGGCGGTGTGTACCGGCGAGATCCTGCAAACGTTGCGGCAGGGGC
>CAZYJB010001093.1:0-1954 GCA_964647675.1 uncultured Verrucomicrobiota bacterium
GAGGACCTGATCGCGGTCGAGCGCGCGATAGTCGCGGAGGAAATCCCAATCGAACGCCTGGACCACCACGCGATTGACGAGGTTTCTGGTGCGCAGGATGCGGGCGAGGGTGGAAGCGTCGCCGGCCTTGCGTTCGATCAGGGTGATGCCCTGTCGTTGGATGCATTCGAGAGCAGCCTCGAGGGTGGGGAGGCGCTCCTGTGCGAACCCGGGCCCGAACCAGCTTCCCACGTCGAGAGGCAGCAGCTCCGCCTGAGTGCGCTGTGACACCGGAAGATTCTTGCCACCCCAGCGGGCCAGAGCGTCGGTGGTCCGGTCCAACGTGCCGTCATGGATCACCACCGGGAGCCCGTCGGAGCCATGGTGGTAGTCGAGTTCCACGAGATCGACGCCGGCTTTGAGCGCCGCCTCGAACGAGGCGAGGGAGTTCTCGGGGGCCAGCGCCGGGAAGCCACGATGGCCGATGACCAGCGGTCGGTTGGTCGCGAGCAGCGCGAGCGCGGGCATGGGTTGGGCCATGATCGGAAGGGGCAGGAGGCCCAACAGAAGGAGGAACGTGAATCGCTTCATGGAGAAGTGGCGTCAGCGGGAAGGAGGGTGGCGTCGGGCGCGGCGAGGAAGGCGAGCAGATCGCGCATGCCGTCGGTGGTAAGCGCGGCTTCGAGTCCGTCCGGCATCAGCGAGCGGCGTGTGGGGCGCAGGCTGAGTATCCGGTCGCGAGCCAGCACCTGATCGGGGACGTTGGCGCGACGAAACAGCATCGCGTCCTCATTCATCTGCGCCTTGACGGTGCGGGCCGACTCGGCGATGAGCAGTCCGGTCACCTCCTCGCCGTCGGCAAGACTGGCGGCATAGGCGAGGAAATCGGGAGCGACGCTGCGGCTGGGGTCGAGGATGTCGACGAGCAGGATTTCGGGCGCACGGCTGCCGATGCCGGAGAGGTCCGGTCCGACCTGGCCGCCCTGCGCACCGATGCGATGGCAGGCGATGCATTGGGCGGCGTAGAGCATTGCGCCCCGCCGCCGATCCCCAGAGCCGGAGAGCGCGGGCTGAAATCGCGTCACCTGGGCCGCCCGATCCGCATCGGCGGGGACTCCGAGAAACGGGGCCGCGCGCTCACGCAGTTCCGGCGACGCCAGACGCAGCCACGCCTCTCTCGCCGCGGGATCGAGTTCCGCGGCGTCCACACGGCCGGCCTGCCAGGCCTCGGGCAGGGCGGGAACCGCGGCCTTCGAAGTGGCGAGGCGGGATAGCAACCGGCGGCGTGCCTGGCTCGAGTAATCGGGGGCGGACTCCAGAAGCTGCCGCGCCAGCGCAAGGTCGGCACGGGCGGCGAGGCGGTCGGCTGCCACGAGCTGTAGTTCGACGAGCTGCGCCGGCGTCAGGTACTCGCGGAAGGCCGGGAGGTCGGTGCTGGCGGAGGTCAGGATCTGGAGGGAGAGCGCCAACGAGCGCAACGCCTTGGGTCGCGACGGGTCGGCCAGGAACTGGCGCGCGTGCTGCAACGTGTCGCGCGTCACGTCGGGCGCCGCGCTGGTCAGTCGGGCGGGGTCGACGTCGGTGCGGCCCTGGTACTCGGCGATCCCGGCGAGCAGTGCGACCCGCGATTCGGCCGAGCGAGGCGAGGCCTTCCCCAACGCGCGGTCGATGACCCCGGCGGTGGGGTGCGCGACGGCGTGCGCGGCAACGAGTCCGCCGAGTTGGGCGAGGAACGGGAAGTTGGTGGTCGTCACCGTCTCCAGCAGGCGGGCGGCGAACGGAGCGGGTTCATTCGCCGCGGCGACCAGGATTGAGCGCGTGAGCCACGGGTCCTGGGCGGAATGGAGCCAGGCACTCTCGTGCGCGGAGACGCGCTCGCGCGAAGGGAGCAGTCTGGACGCGAGGGTGGCGCGCAGGCGAACCGTGGCGTCCTCATCGATCGCGCGGCAGGCCATGGCGCGCGCGATCCTGCGCG
>CAZYJB010001094.1:0-1950 GCA_964647675.1 uncultured Verrucomicrobiota bacterium
GGTTGAGACGAGGGCATTCCTGCGCAATCGCACGCGCTTGGCAATGTTGGACTGCGGCGACGCGCAGCTTCGAGGTCCATGGAGGCGGCAAGCCAAGACGAGGTGGCTCGCCGGCTCCCACCGGTGGGTCGGGACTGCAGTCCCGACCCGCCACGGAGGGATGGAGTCCGTGGCAGACTAGGGCGACCCATCCTATTTCCTGAGCCGGTAGAACGCAGCGGTGCCGGAGGCCGGGATGTCAGCCGATCCGGCGCCCGAAATGACACCGGGCGGAGTGACGGGCGTCCAGGCTCCCGTCGCGCCGACGGTCGAACGGGTCTCGAGAACGAAACCTGCCGCCGCCGCGCTCCAGGTGAGCGTAAGCCCGTTCGCGGTCCGCGCGGCCGTGAGCCGTGGCGTCGCAGTCACCGGTACCACGCGCACGAGCTGGAGCGCGTTCACCGCCGGTTGATGACCATTGCCGGCGACTTCGGCGGGCGCGTCCCAGGTCACCGACAGCGTCAACGTTCCGTCCGCCGCCGGCTTGAGGTTGTCGATCAGCACGTAGTTGCCAACCGGGCGCGCGTCCGGGTTTGCGCCGTCCATGCGGCGGTAGCGCGGTGACTGGTTGTAGAGGAGACCGGTTTCCGCTTTTCCGTAGACCGTGGGAGAAACCGATTCGCCGGCGACGCTGTACGACTGCCGGTAGTCCGCGGAGAAATCGAATCCGACGCTGTACGCCAGTAGCGCGTAGGTGCCCGTCGGCACGTTGTTGAAGGTGTAGGCCACCGGATCGTGCGAGGCTGCGGCCGTGATGAATCCCTGGAGCAGGATGCCGTCGGCGTCCTCGGCGGTGCGCGTTCCGCTGTACCAGGTTTCCGTGTTCTGCGCGGCGGTCAGCGTCACCGGCGAGGCAGCGCCTGCGGCATCCACCAGCGGGACGTTGTCGAAGGTGAACCCGGTCAGGTTGTTCCAGCTTTCCTGTGGCACCACGCCGGCCGCCTCGCTGGCGCCGAGGGTCCCGCCGACCGATCCGCCCCCGCCGCCCACGAAGTTCACGCCGACGTAGGGCTGCCAGGGCGACGGATCGCTGGGACCCACCGTCAGCGTGGCCTCGGCGCTCGGCGTGTCGATGCCGGCGACACTGACCACGCAACGGTACTTGCGCCCGGAGTCCGCGGCACCGAAGACCGGTGTGATGTAGGCGGCCCGGGTGGCGCCGGGGATGTCGGCGCCATGGAGCTGCCACTGGTAGTAAACGGGACTCGTCTTGGCGTTGACCTTCACAGCGAGGCGCGCGCGGCCGCCGGCCGGTGCGGTGAAGTCGGCGGGTTGCTGAGTGAACTCCACCACGCCGAGATCGGGATTCACGAAGGTCGCGATGCGTTCGCCACCGAGCACGGGAAGCGCTGCGGCCGCCGGCGTCGCAACGCCGTTGGGACGCACCGCCACATTGAGATAGACGTCGCCAGTGCCCTGTTTCAGCAAGCCAACGAGGAGATAGCGCTGTCCGGCCGTCAGGCTGGGGGACGTGGCCAGGATCGCTTCGTCAAACACGGCGGGTGCGAGCTGAAAGGTGCCCAGCGACGCGAGATTGGCGGCCGTGCTGTCCGTGCTGAGCTGCAGTTCCGCCTCGTTGTCGTTGTTGATGAAGAAGTCGTGGGCGCCCGTTTGTGCAGGGCTGAAGAAGCCGCTCAGGCGGGCGCCGTAGTTGTCGGCCTGCGGATCCTGATTGAGCTGGAATCCGCGCACGTACTCGACGCGGTCCGGCTTTCCGGCCTGGAAGCGCGGGTCGTCGAGGAGCGTCTGCAGGGTGTCGCCCGTCGGGCCGAAGTAGATCTCCTTCGTGACCCAGCCGTTGACGCGTTTCCAGGCCGTGAACGCGATGCGGGTGTCCGGCTTGACGGTGGTGCCGCTGGTATCCTTCACGGCGGAGACCGTCAACGTGTAGCGCGTCCCTTCCGCCTGCGC
>CAZYJB010001095.1:0-1948 GCA_964647675.1 uncultured Verrucomicrobiota bacterium
TCAGTTGGAGTGGAATGAACTTCAGGTGGTGGACCAACTCCCTCGGTCAGGAGAAGACGCCGCCCTTCGCGGCCGCACTTGGATCTCGATCTATTCACCTGGCAATGCGCGATACCGACTCGCGAGCGATTTGCCGGTGTCCATGGTCCGATCTGAGTTCCAAAGAAACAGCGCCACCCGCGGCGACGCCGGCAAACTGAATCTGGTTATCCCCGCCCATGGCTTTCAGGCCGAAGCCTTTGTCCCCGTCTGGGTGAACCAACTTTTCGCCGCAGATTGGCTTCAACCCGGTCCTCGAACGCTCGGCGGATCCATTTCCACCACCAATGGACAGCTCAGACTCGAGCTCGAGAACAGATCGGCGCTCAACTTCACCCAACTCCGCTTGGTCCATCGCGGACGCATCCACGACCTTCCCGCGCTCGGGGCGGGCGCGCGCCTGAGCAGGGAGTTCCCTTCCGGCTCCGGGCGTACCCTCGACGACCTCATGCAAACCCTGCCCCACGCGCTCATGGTATCCCAACAGCGCCAGCAGGCGTTCGGCGGCGCCGGGTCCGGTCAACTCGATCGCTCTCTCGACCAGGTCGCCATGCTGTCCTTCTCCCAGCGTGCCACGCCCACCGGCCTCCCCTACAACGACGCCGCCATCCTCAGCCCATGCGGATTCGACCTGTCACCGGTCGAATCGCGTGGGGATGGAATCCTTTTCGCCTGGGCCGAGAA
The DNA here is from genome assembly GCA_964647675.1 of uncultured Verrucomicrobiota bacterium. Taxonomy (GTDB): domain Bacteria; phylum Verrucomicrobiota; class Verrucomicrobiia; order Limisphaerales; family CAIMTB01; genus CAIMTB01. The sequence goes on from CAZYJB010001095.1 coordinate 724, forward strand.
TCAATCCGTTGCATCGCCCATCCATCGCTTTGCGCCGACCCGTTCCAAACGCGACACCGTGGTGCGAGCGGTTTTCCCGGTTTCCGAAGCCCCCTGACCGCCATGAGCGCACCGCCCCTCGCCGCCATCCAAACCAACGGACTCACCCGGGTCTACGGGCCCCTGATCGCTCTCAGTGGACTGAACCTCACCATCGATCAGGGGGATCTTTTCGGTTTCATTGGATCCAACGGTGCGGGAAAGACCACCACACTCCGAATCCTTGCCACCTTTCTCGTGCCCTCAGCGGGATCCGCTTCCGTTTTTGGACACGACGTTGTCCGCGAAGCCGACACGGTCCGCCACATGATCGGTTACATGCCGGACTTTTTCGGCGTCTACAAGGACATGGAGGTCACCGAGTACCTCGACTTCTTCGGCGCCTGCTACCGCATTCCATCGTCCCAGCGCGAGAAAACCGTCGCCGACGTCCTCGAATTGGTCGGGCTCTCCGACAAACGCGGAACGCTCATCGGCGCACTCAGCCGAGGCATGCAACAGCGGCTCGGCTTGGCGCGTGTCCTGATCCACGACCCCAAGCTCCTCCTCCTCGACGAACCCGCCAGCGGCCTCGACCCGCGAGCTCGTATCGAAATGATGGCCATCCTTCAGGAGCTCCAACGGATGGGAAAGACCATCATCATCTCATCGCACATCCTCAGTGAGCTGCAGACCCTCTGCAACCGCGTCGCGATCATCGAGAAAGGCAAACTCATCTACGCGGGCCCGGTCCAGGGTGTTCAACAACAGATCCATGCTACCGCGATCTTCTGGGCTCGCGTTGCCGGCCACGTTACAGGGCCCATCGAATGCCTTCGTTCGCTTCCCGAGGTCACGGGCATCGAACCTTCCGAGGACCGTCTCAAGGTCACCCTTGCCTCCCACGCCACGGATCCCTCGATCATACCCACCACTCTCGTGCAAAACGGCTTCCGATTGCTTGAGTTCTACGAGGATGAAGTCGGGCTCGAGAAGGTGTTTCTTCACGTCACCAAGGGCGAAACCCAATAGGCGACAACCCAGCGGCCAAACTCAACCCGGCCCCCACTCCAGCCAACATCTCCCATGATTCACGTCGGCATCGGATACGATATCCACCCCCTCGTCCCCAATCGAAAGCTCATCCTGGGAGGCGTCGAAATCCCGCATGCCAAAGGGCTCGACGGTCACTCCGACGCCGATGCCC
>CAZYJB010001096.1:0-1947 GCA_964647675.1 uncultured Verrucomicrobiota bacterium
CGGTACATCGCACTCCAAACCCATACGGTGGAAAGGAGCGAGGCGATGGCCACCAACAGTCCTGCACGGCGCCAGAAACAGGCCCGCATACAGATGGGTCCGGCGCACGCCCTTCTTCCAATCCAGCGCTTTCAACATGGGACCGAGGGTCCCCGAAGATGGGTTGTCTGTTTGTCATAGCCCGGTCAGAAAACTGTAAAGCGATTGTTCCCCCACCGCGGCCTTTGACGCTTCGCGCGCGTGGCACACTGCGTCCGACCGCAAACCGTCCCGAAACCCGCCGCCGTGAACCCCAGCGCCCCGACGCCCTCCGCGATTCCTCCCGTCATCGACGTGGAGTCGATTCTCGTCGATGACGGTGCCGCGCTCGATGCGCAGGAGCTGGCGGATCTCCGGCGCGCGCGCGACCTGCTGCAAAGCCCGGGCGCCGCGATTCGGTTCGCCAATCTGCTCGGTTCGCCCATCGAGAAAGGATTCCAACTCTTGCCGGCGGGCGCCCATCGCGTCGTCCACCGCGCCACTCAGGCCGCGCTCAAGCGTGCCCTCGGGCTGGCCCTCCATTCCCTCAGTGACGGCGCGGCCGATGAGAAAACCGATCCGCCCGACAACCGCCTGCACAAGTTCCTCGCGGGCGCGTCGGGCGCGGTCGGCGGCGCCTTTGGCCTCGGTGCGCTGGTCATCGAACTGCCGGTCTCGACGACCCTCATCCTGCGCTCGATCGCGCAGATCGCGGGCAGCCAGGGCCACGATCTGCGTTCGCTGGAGACGCGCCTGGCCTGCCTCGAGGTGTTTGCGCTGGGCGGGCAGACCACCACCGACAACGCCGCCGAGACGTCCTACTGGGCCGTGCGCGCCGCGCTCGCCAAAGTGGTCTCGGAGGCGGTGACCAGCGCCGCCAGCCGCCGCATGCTCACCGAGACCGCGCCCGTCGCCGTGAAACTGATCTCCACCATCGCGGCGCGCTTCGGTGTGGTCGTCTCCGAACAGGTCGCAGCCAAGGCGGTCCCGATCCTCGGCGCCGCCGCTGGCGCGGCGATCAACGTGGTGTTCATGGACCACTTCCAGCACATGGCCGAGGGACACTTCATCCTCAAGCGTCTTGAGCAGCGCCACGGCACGCGCGCCATCCGCCGCCTCTACGAAACCCTGCATGCCCGCCCCTGAAGTTCCGGACCGGCCCACCGCGCCGTTTCCCGCCGCCGAGCCCCGCCCGTTCTTCGGTCTGACCCGCGACGACCTGGCGCGCCAGTTCGAGGAATGGTCCGAGCCGCGCTTCCGCCTCGATCAGGTCTTCGACTGGGCCTACGCCAAGCGCGCGCCTGCGTGGAACGAGATGTCGAACCTGCCGCGCCCCCTGCGGGAAAAGCTCGCCGCGCACTACCACCTGCGTCTGCCTGAGGTGGTGCAGGTCCAGGGTGCCGCGGATACCACGCGCAAGGTGCTTTGGCGTCTCGAGGATCGCTCGCTCATCGAGAGCGTCCTCATCCCGGCCAATCCCGCGCTCTACGGCGACCAGGCGGACCGCCGCACGCTCTGCATCTCCACGCAGGTCGGCTGCGCCTACGGGTGCCGCTTCTGCGCCAGCGGCCTCGAAGGCTGGAAGCGGAATCTCGGCCCGCACGAGATCGCCGGACAGGTGCTTGCCATCGAACGGCTCGTGCGCGCCGAGGCGACGGGTCCCGAATCGTCGCGCCTCGCGGAGCATGAGCGCGCGGTCGACAACATCGTCGTCATGGGCATGGGCGAACCGCTGGCGAACTACGATGCACTCCTCGCCGCGCTGCGCCTCCTCAACGCGCCCTGGGGCGCCGGCATCGGGGCTCGCAAGATCACCGTCTCCACCAGTGGACTCGCCCCGCAGGTCCGCCGCCTCGCGGCCGAACCGGAGCAGTTCCGCCTCGCCATCTCGCTCCACGGCGCCACCGACGAGGTCCGCAACCGCATCAT
>CAZYJB010001097.1:0-1947 GCA_964647675.1 uncultured Verrucomicrobiota bacterium
TGGTCGAATGGTTGCCGCAGCAGTTGCTCGGGCGACATGTAGGCCGGCGTGCCGGGGTTCTTGCCGGACTTGCGCGGTTGCTCCGGGCGGGGTTGGGCGAGGTCGAAATCGATCAGTTTGACGTTGGCATTCCGCGTGACGAGGACGTTCTCGGGCTTGAAATCGAGGTGCATGTACCCCTGGTCGTGCACGAATTCGAGGGCGCGCGCGCTATCAATGAGAATGTTGCCGAGGTACTCGTGGAGGAGGTCGTCGCAGCGCGCGATGAGCAGCTTCAGATTGGAGGCCTCGACATACTCCATGGCGAGAAAAGCGGAGCCGTCGATCTTTCCGTGATCCAGGTATCCGATGATGAGTTCGCTGCCCTGGAGCTTTTGCAGCACCTCGCAGCCGCCAAAGAATCGCGAGCGCTCGGTGAAGTTGAACATGGAATCGTTGATGAGGCGCCGCACGCAGACCGACCGGCGGTCGGCATCGCGCGCGAGCCAGATCTCGGAGAAACCGCCCTGGTTGATCAGCTCTTCGAGGCGGTACGGGCCGAACACCTGGGGCGCCTGGATGGCTTCGGCGCCGCTGGCCGTGGGATCAATCATGACTTCCGGGCCGCACTAACACCCCGGCCGGGGATGGGCCACTGGTTTTTCGCGCGCACAGGCACGGGACCGGCCGTCGTTGAGACCGCGGGCGCACTTCCTTAACGTCGGCGCGTGAAAGTCTGGACGGCACTCCTCCTCTATCTCCTCTGGGTGTTCGGCGGCGCGGCGCTGCTCGCCCCGGGGCTCTGGTGGGCGGCGCATGCGCTGGCGGGGGAGATCGGCACCCCCTGGGCGGGGGTGCTGGCCGACCATCCCTTCCATCGCTACGTCTCACGGTGTCTGCAGGGTCTCGCGCTGGCCGGCATGATCCCGTTCGCACGCGCACTCGGGTGCCGGGGGGCTGCCGACCTCGGCTGGCGCGCGGACGCGGATGCCTGGCGCAGGGTGAGGTGGGGGCTCGGCCTCGGCCTGGCCACCGCGACGGCGGGCATGATCCTGGAGGGCGCGCTGGGTACGCGGACGTGGCGCGTGGACGTGCCGCTGTCCCGGATGGCCGGAGGACTGGCGGGCGCCTTCGCCGCCGGCCTGGCGGTCGGGCTGGCCGAGGAGACGTTGTTCCGCGGATTGCTCCTCGGTGCTCTGCAGCGGGTCACCGGCCCCTGGCGCGCGTGGGTGGCGTCGTCGCTGCTCTATGCCGCCCTCCATTTCCTCGAGCGGGGAGGGTCGCCGGAAACCGTGGCCTGGGATTCGGGCTGGCAGGCCATCGGACGGATGTTCGCGGGGTTCGGTGCCGCGGACCGAGTCATGCCGCGATTCGTGACTCTGGTGGCGGCCGGACTGGCGCTTGGATTGCTTTTCCTTCGGACGGGAAGTCTCTTCGGTTCGGTGGCGCTTCATGGGGGCTGGGTCTTCGCGATCAAGTTACGCGGTATCTTCACCCAGAGTTCCGGCGTGCCGGCCGCGGGCAACGTATCCGACTGGGTGGCGCTGGGTACGGCGCTGACCGCTCTGGCGATGGTTGCCGTGGGTGCCCGGTACCACCGTCCGGCGGCGCAGGCCGGGCCTGTCCCTGACCGGGGATCGGAGAGTGGTCACTCGGCCGGATCTGGTCACCGCCTCCTGAGTCAGACAGGCCCTCAATCCGGAAAGCATGGGAATGACTCGTTCGGTAGGGATTGACCCGCAGTAACATTGGTTCCGGCTTTCCGATTGACCCTCAGGAGTGGCTCTGATTGGGTGACATCCGAGCAACGCAGCTTCCCACCATGATTCCTACTTTTGAGGCAGTGCGGCGGGCGGGTGAGATTGTCCAGGCGATCGAGCAATTGCAGAGTGAGTTGCTCTCACTCATCGCCGACGGGACGGCGTCGGGCCGCGCGACCAGGACCGCGGGCGCGCGCCGCGGGCGGCC
>CAZYJB010001098.1:0-1939 GCA_964647675.1 uncultured Verrucomicrobiota bacterium
GGCGGCGGCTACGTCGGACGTCGCCGCGTGCGTGTAGCTCGCGCCAAACGGCCTTCGCGAGTTTGCCCTTGAGTCGCGGCTGGGGCCGCGAGGTGGGTTTCGCGTCCCCGTCCGAGACATCGCCATGCGCTTTTCCACCTTTGTCCAACGCCGCCACGCCCAAACCGGCCGCGGCTTCACGCTGATCGAACTCCTGGTGGTGATCGCCATCATCGCGATCCTGGCCAGCATGCTCCTTCCGGCCCTCTCGAACGCCAAACTGAAGGCCACGGGCGCGAGCTGCCTCAACAACCAGCGGCAACTCGCACTCGCGTTCACGCTCTACGCCGATGACCACGACGATGTGATGCTGCCCACCGAACCCCGCAACGGCGCGAATGTCATCGTCGGAAACATGTTCGGCGGCGGCTACTGGCCAGGGCCGAAGCCCGACCTCGGGCCTGGCATCACCACCACCGAGGCCATGCGTCGCGTCGAAGCCGGATTCACCAACGGTCCATTGTGGAAATACGCCGCCAGTCTCGGTTCCCACCATTGTCCCGGCGATCTGCGCACCAAGCGCCTCAAACCCGGACGAGGCTGGGCGTTCGACAGCTATTCCAAAGCCAATGGCATGAATGGCATCAGCGACTGGGAAGGCGGTGCACAGACCCCCTGGCAGAAACTGGTCGCGGTCCCCGGACCCTCCCAGGCCATCGTGTTTCTCGAGGAGGCCGACCCGCGCGATTACAACCGCGGCACGTGGGTGATCAACGTGGGCGGCCTGGGCTGGGTGGATCCCTTCGCCGTGTTCCATGGAAATGTCAGCACGCTCGCCTTCGCGGACGGCCACGCCGAGCAGCACAAATGGGTCGAGGGCACCACGATCAAGGCGGCCCGCGAAGCGGGCGAGGGTCGCACCGGCGTGTTCAACTGGAGCGGTGGCAATCTTCGTGTGAACCGCGACTTCCGTTGGATCTACGACCGGTACCAGCATCAGAAATGGAAACCGCTGCCCTGAAGCGCACCGTGCAGTCTGCGGTCGTGCTCCGAATGCTCCCATCACGGCGCTGGTCAAAGGGCGTTCGATGCATGCGCCTCAGGATGCGCCTCCTCGCGTGCCTTGCCTGGGCGGCCTTTCCCGCGTTGGCAATCGCCGCGGATGTCCCAGGCCCCTGGCGTCCGTGGACCGCTTCGCCCACCAACACGGCCCGGCTGCCTGTTTCCACCGTCTGGTTTCGCGCCTGGATTCGTGTACCGGACGCCATGGCTGGAATGTCGGGTCCGGACCTCTGGCGCGATTCGATGTCGATCACGCTGCGCGACCTGGCGGGTCCGGTGACCGTTTTGATCAACGGCCGCGTCATCGCGGAAACGCGTGATGCGCCCGCGGACACCCCGCGCCGCCTCAAGATTCCGCGCGGTGCATTCGAGAAGGGTGGGTTCAACAGCATCGGACTCCGCGTGGACGGCTCTGCCGCGGCGACGGGCGTGACCACGGGCCCGGTGGTCGCGGGCTACTTCGATGAACTGCGGCTCGAGCCGGCGTGGGAAATCGCGGACCGCGAGCCGGCTGCGAGCGAATGGACGCCGCGCGGCGAGGCCCCGGAACGTGCCGTGTATGTCGAGGCGGCGTTCCGTCCCGCCACGTCGGTCCTGCAAGCCAATGCCGAACCCGTGCGCGGCCAGTATGTGTCGCCGGCGGACGCATTGCGGCGCCTCCAGCCGGAAGCCGATCTCGAGGTCGACGAACTGCTGCACGAGCCGGAGATCGCGCAGCCCACCCACTTCAGTTTCGACGAACGCGGACGGCTCTGGGTGGCGCAGTACCGGCAATATCCCTACCCGGCCGGTGTGAAGATGATCAGCCGCGACAAGTACTATCGCTCGAAGTACGACCGCGTGCCGCCCGCGCCGCCGCACCACGATCACGGCGCGGATATCATCAGTGTGCACGAGG
>CAZYJB010001099.1:0-1607 GCA_964647675.1 uncultured Verrucomicrobiota bacterium
GGAACTCGGCGACGTAGTTTCGCACCGCCTGCAGGATGCGCTGTCGCTGCATGGGGGTGGGCGGAATGTTCTTCTTCGGGGCGCGCCACGTTTGCAACGGCACCAGGCGGGGCAACGGTGTGACGGCGGGAACAGGCGTGCTCATGGGATCAGTGGACGACAGGGGACGGGCGTTCGTCCGCCCGGGCGGGGCGGTTGGCGGCGGAAGGGAGCTGGACCTGCAGCTCGCGTGCGCGGGCTTCGGCGCGGTGTTCGACCTGCCGGTAGGCGCCGAAATCGGAGAACCAGAACCGTTTGGAGAGCGAGTACATCCAATGCTTCTCGGGGATCTCCTCGCCGGGGAGCCACTGGCTGAAGCGGGGTTTCATCGCCTCCAGTTCGGCAACCGCGGTGCCGCGCACCGTGGTATCGCGCGCGCCATGCTTCTTCACCAGGTCGAGGACGAGGTCGGGGCGCTCCAGCACCACGCAGCCGCGCGTGTGACGCCCGGACAACGTGCGGAAATCGGCCAGAAACTTCGAGTCGCGGAAGGTGGCGTAGATGCCGCGCGGGTCGCGGATGGATTCGGTGGCGAACTGGATGATCGGGCAGGGCTCGATGTCGCCGCGCGGACTCACATGGTGCGAGATGCCGGTGACCATGGGGCACAAGGCCTGACCGCGGTGATCGTAGTAGGCGTCGATGATGGCGATGGGCACCTTGGCCCGCATCTCGACCACGAACCGGCGCACGCGCACCAGTTGCTCGGGTCGCAGCGCGAGTTGCGGGTTCATCACGGGTCCGACCGGCCGGTACGTATGGTACCAGACGTAATGCACGCCGCGGCGGATGAGGTCGCGCAGCCAGGATTCGGTGAGGAGATCGTCGATGTTGGTCTGGCAGACGCTGGTGGCGACGCCGGTCAGGAGTCCGGCCTGCACGCAGTGTTCGAGGCCGCGCAAGGTGCGCTTAAAAACCTCGGGCTTGCCGCGGCGCTCGTCGCTGACCGTCTCAGTGCCCTCGATCGAGATGAGGGGTGTGGCGTTGCCCAGATCGCGCAGGCGGCGCGCGGTCTTCTCGGTGATGAGCTGGCCGTTGGTGAAGATCTGGAAATAACAGTCCCGATGTTCGGCCAGCAGGTCGAGCAGCTCCGGGTAGAGGAAGGGTTCGCCGCCGAGGATGCCGAAGAACGTGTTCCCGTGGGCTTTGGCCTCGCGGATCGTGCGGTTCAGCGTGGGCAGATCGATGGCATTGCGCGGCGCCTCGACGTCGACCCAGCAGCCCTGGCAGCGCAAGTTGCACGAGTTGAGAATCGAGAGGTAGAGGAAGGGGGGGAAGTACTCGCCCTTTCGCAGGCGACGTTTGAAGCGCTCGACCGAAAGCATGCCCTTCCACCCGAAGTTCCACGCGAACTTCCACAGGCACCGCGGGTGGGCGGAGCGCAGCGTGCGAAGGGCCAGGGCGGGAAACATGCGCGGGTCAGGCCGGTCCAGGGTTGGCCGACAGGGCACGAGCCTTTTCGGCGCGTTCCCGCGCCTCGTCGGCCTTGCGCGCAATCTCCTCGGGCGAGGGCAGACTGGCGAGCACTTCGGCGGGGACGTCGGCCATGATGGTTCCCAGCTTGTTGA
>CAZYJB010001099.1:1617-1939 GCA_964647675.1 uncultured Verrucomicrobiota bacterium
GTGCCTTGTCGGAGTCGCGCTCCTTGCCGAAGCGGCTGCGTGCGCGCTCTGCGCGGTCCCGCAGCAGCGAGTAGACATCGCCGCCGAGCAGGGCGGAGATGTCGATCTTCATTTTCTCGCGCTGGAGATCGGCGCTGCTGACCACATCGCCATTGATGGGGCCGGCCTTGTATTTCGGGAACATGATGGCGGCCTCGGGGCAGACGCGCGAGCAGGCCGGGCAGTTCGTTTTGCAGTTGTCCTGGTGCTGGGCCTGGATGCCGCCCCGCGCGTCGACGCCATAGACGCCGAACAGGCAGAACGACAGGCACTGCATGCAGTT
>CAZYJB010001100.1:0-1935 GCA_964647675.1 uncultured Verrucomicrobiota bacterium
CGAGTACCGGTGGAGCAGGAGTTGGTGGTCCTCGGATCGGAGTTTTCCCAGACACTTTTTCAAGGCCTCGTGTCTCCGTTCACTCTCGTCGGACGAACGCGCGAGCTCCTCAGCGAACAAGGCTTCGAGATCCTCGCCAAAAACCAGCCTCGCATCCCGGGCCTGCTGCTTCCGGTAGTTGAGCACCTCGAACCGGGCGATACTGAAGACCCAGGCCTTGAAATTGGTGCCGGGGATGAAGTCCGTCCGCTTCCGCCAAAGCGTCGAATTCGCGTGCTGCACCACATCACGGGCCCCTGAGTCGCCCGGAAGCAGCGACATGACGTAGAGTCGCAACGGCAGTTGGATCTCCGTCAATTGCGTCACGAACCGGCTCTCGGCTTCCTGGGCATCCATGCGGGGCGGTGCATCAGCAAATGCCCGAAATCCGGAAAGGTTAACAGACAACTTCCGGCCCCCCCTCCCACGAGACGGGTCCCGGGACACCGCCAGCGCGCGGCTCCCCTTTGGACCGGCAATCCGCCCTGCCACGGACCCAACACGCGGATCCGGTGGAACACCCGATCGGAAGCTCCGGGACTGGGGTCGTTCAGAATCCAAACACCGGCCCGGCCGTAGCCGGCAGCGCCTCCAGCGGTCCCGGCTGATTTGTGGCCTTGATGTCCCCCAGTTTTTGGGAAAATCAGCGGTGTTGTAACCCCTCGCTTTCCACCGGTAACTACCCCGTTCCCACCGTCCAAACGATCATCACCATGCGTCGTCAAGACCTGCTGTCGCGGTTCCAGTGTCTGATCATCGGCCTCTTCGCCTTCACGGCGACACTCGCGCACAGCCGGGTCGTCTATGAAGGCACCGAGGGCCCGGGCAAGGGCAGGCACCTCGTCTTCCTCGCGGGCGATCACGAGTATCGTTCGGAGGAGTCGTTGCCGGCATTGGCGCGCATCCTGGCGAAACACCACGGGTTCAAATGCACCGTGCTGTTCAACCTTGACCCGGCCACGGGCGAAATCGTCGCGGGCAACTCCAACATGCCGGGCATGGAGGCGCTCGCCAGCGCGGACCTCGCCGTGGTGTTCCTGCGCTTCCAGGCCTTCCCGGCGGAGCAGATGAGGCATTTCGACGACTACCTCACGCGCGGCGGGCCGGTCGTCGGGCTGCGGACGGCGACGCACGCGTTCCATGGGAACAAGGACCCGTTCACCCAATACAACTACAACGCGAAGGAACCGGACTATGAACTCGGCTTTGGTCATCAGGTCCTCGGGCAGACGTGGGTCGGTCACTACGGCCGCAACCACCAGCAGAGCACGCGCATCAGCCTCGTCCCAACGATGGCCGATCACCCCATCCTGCGAGGCGTGAAGGACGTTTGGGTCCAGGCCGGCGGCTACGTGGGTAAACCGACGGATGGCGACATCCTCACCCTGGCGCAACCGCTCAACGGCATGTCACCCGACTCGCCTGCGGACGCCGCCAGGCCGCCGCAGCCCTCCGAGTGGACGCGCAATTACCGGTCCGCATCGGGCGCGGTGGGCCGCGTCTTCACCACGCTCTACGGGGCGTCGGAGGACATCACAAACGAAGGTTACCGTCGCCTGGTGTTGAACGGGATTTTCTGGGCGGTCGGTTTGGAGAGCGCCATCAAGCCGGACTTGAACGTCGCTTTCGTCGGGCCCTTCAAGCCGAATACCTTTGCCGGTGGCGCCTACGCGCGCGGCATCAAGCCGGAGATGTATGCGGGCTTCACGAGCCAGATCCCGGCAAATAACTACACTAGGAATCCGAACCCGCCGGCAAGGAGGGGCGCGGGCAGGAGGGCTGATGCTGAGGAGAAAGAACCAGCCAAATCCCCATCGGCGCCCGGCGCCTCCCTCTCCACCGGCAAACCCGGCCAGCCCGTGGGCGAGGGCGTCGCGCAGCTCGCCGCGACGACGC
>CAZYJB010001101.1:0-1934 GCA_964647675.1 uncultured Verrucomicrobiota bacterium
CGCAATCCGGCAAACACGTCCCCTGGCTGCTCCGGGTCCGTTCCCAGAACGTCCACCCGACCGGATCCCTGACCCATATTCCAGAAATCGGGCGTGCGACCTTCGAATCGGGTGCGGGTCCAGGAGGCCCAGATCCCGTGGTGATGGATGTGGTTGGTCGGGTAGTCGCCCGTGACCACCACCCCCGCGGGTGTCTTCAGGGGGTGAACGTAGCCGGCACGACGGTAGAGTTCCGGGATCTCCGGCCGCGGCAGCTCCCCGCGGCCGGTGGTGAAGCGTGCGACGACCTGGCGTCCCTGGGAAAGAACCACGGCGCCGGGGGCGACCGTGGTACGGGGTCTCGACCTGCGGCGCGAGCTTGCCGAGGACGGCTGCAACTCATAGCGCCGCGATGTATTTCGGGCGAGGGCGGGCACCAGCATCCAGGCTGCTCCGCCAGTGATCTGGACCGGCAAACGCTGGCCGTCGGGGGCGCGTGCCGTTCCGGCCGTCGAGTCGTGGGGCCAGGAAAAGGTGACCGGCGTGTTGGTGCGGTCGAAGGCCCCTGCTTCGATCACCACGGAATGGGGCGGCACGATCGCGGCTGCCATGCCGACTCCGGGCCGCGCAAGGAGCGGCAGGATGCAGGCTAGGAATCGGAGTGCCGGGGGCATGCGCCCATGGTGGCTCCGGATGGAGCGGGTCGCCACGCGAAAAGTCAGGCGTTGGTCACCGACTCGTCCCTCGACACGTCGGGGACCTCAGGGTTACATCGCGGACCCGTTTTTCCGGGTGGGATGAATTCTGAACTGCTCGCCAAAGCCAAGTCGCTGGGATTCTCGGACCGCCAGATTGCGCATCTGACGGGCCGGACCGAGGAGGAGATCCGTCTATTGCGCCGTCAGCAGGGGTTGGTCCCCAGCTACCGGCTGGTGGACACGTGCGCCGCGGAGTTCGAGGCGTACACACCCTATTATTACTCGACCTATGATCGCGGCGACGACGAGGTGAAGCGCTCGGACCGGCGCAAGGTGATGATCCTGGGCGGCGGTCCCAACCGCATCGGGCAGGGCATCGAGTTCGACTACTGCTGCGTCCACGCCGCGTTCGCGCTGAAGGCGGACGGGTTCGAGACCATCATGGTCAATTCGAACCCGGAGACCGTGTCGACGGACTACGACACGAGCGACAAGCTGTTTTTCGAGCCGCTGACCCTCGAAGACGTGCTGCACATTTACGAGCGGGAGGCCTGTTGGGGCGCCATTGCGCAGTTCGGCGGCCAGACGCCGCTCAACCTCGCGCTGGGCCTGCAGAAGAACGGCGTCAACATCATCGGCACGTCGCCGCAGAGCATCGAGATTGCCGAGGACCGCAAGCTGTTTGCGGCGATGCTGGACCGCCTGGGCATTCCGCAGCCGGCCAACGGCATTGCGACCAACGAACCCGAGGCGCTCGCGGTCGCGCGGCGGCTCGGGTATCCGATCCTCGTGCGGCCGAGCTTCGTGCTCGGCGGGCGCGCCATGCAGATCGTCTTCTCCGACGCCGAGCTGCAGCACTACATGCGCTACGCCGTGGAGGCGTCACCGGAACGGCCCGTGCTGGTGGACAAGTTCCTCGAGGACGCCACCGAGGTGGACGTCGATTGCATCGCGGACGTCGGCAATTTTGCGAATCCCGATGAAGGGACGATCGTGATGGGCGGGTTGCTCGAGCACATCGAATTTGCGGGCGTGCACTCGGGCGACGCGGCGATGGTGCTGCCGGCGCATACGTTGTCGAAGGAGGTCATCGACACCATCCGGAAGCACACCCATGCCATGGCGCGCGAACTGCGCGTCAGCGGCCTGATGAACGTGCAGTACGCCGTGCAGAACGGCCGCGTTTATGTGCTGGAGGTGAACCCGCGCGCCTCGCGCACGGTGCCCTTTGTCAGCAAGGCCATCGGTGTGCCGCTG
>CAZYJB010001102.1:0-1932 GCA_964647675.1 uncultured Verrucomicrobiota bacterium
GTGCCGTTGCGCAGGAGATTCGGGACTTCGTAGAAGTGACCGACCGGGTGCAGACACTGGAGCGGCAGGTTGTCGGTGTAATCGGCGCCTTCGCCTTGGGACTGCGCCCACTGGATGAGCGCCTGTCGCAGATTCTCCCGGACCTTCTGTTGTTGGAGATCGAGCAACTGCTGCGGGGTCTCCTCCCAGAGGAAACGGAGGTCGCGTTCCATCGGTATGAGACGCAGGCCGATGGCTCGTCCGGGGGAGAGGATGGGCGGCCCTGAGTCGGGGTGGGGCGCCACCCTTTCCAGGTACTCCGCGATGGGTGTGTGCGTGTGGTAGCTCGTGGTGATGACGTGCGGGATCGGCGTGCCGGAATCGGCGCCGCGCCGCGCGGATTTCGCGAGGTGCACCTCAAGGAAGGTGCGATGCCTTCCGCCCAGGCGGCAGAACGGGTGCAGGGCCTTGCAGACGCCTGCGCCCTGGGTCCATCGCGACCCGGCTCCGGCGGCGAGCGTCACCACAGCCAGTTCGCCGCGCGCGAGCGCCTCGCGTCCCGCGCGAGTCACCGCGGATTCGTCCCGACCCGAGACCGCGTCGCACAGGTCGACGAAATCGGAATCCAGAACCTCCTCCAGCGCGGTGTCCGCTCGCAGCCGATTCTGCGCGAGGCCGATCCGCCCGTCGCGCAGTTCGGAGCGGACCTGCTCGTGAGAGGCATGATCGAAACCGTTTTGGTCCAGGATCTCGCGCAGCGACGGGCCGCTGTCGGACTCGGCGCGCGACCGCGGCAGGAGCGTGCTGAACAACGTCTGGACCATGCCGCTGAACTCGGGGCGCGTGCGGCAGGCGGCGCCGAGGAGATCCAGTTCGGAGCGGGTGGCGCGGGTGAGTTGGCGCAGGTCGCGGCGCAGCAGGCCCGGGGTGGTGAGCGCGTAATAGCCGGCCGGCAGCAACGCGCCGTCGCCGCAGCGTAGATCCGCCCAGGTGCCGCGTTCGTTGATGGCGTAGTCGAACACGACCGGGTTCATGGCAAAGGGCAGGGCGTGCTCGAGCTCGCGCTTGAGCGCGGTCATGAGGGTGGCCAGTCGGGCCTGGGCCTCGACCTTGCGATGGGGCGCGACCATGAACCCCATGCCCCCGCCGCTCATGCCACCCAGCATCCAGAATCCCCAGTAATCACTTGCGAACTCCGACCGCGCGCGCTCGATCAGGCGCTCGGTGAAATGATTGGTCGCCCACGGAATAATGGCCTGGATGGGGCCCTGAAAATTGCGCGTCGTGGCGGCTCCGAGCGCACGGATATCGGACCGCTTCAACGCACCGAGGATCTCATCGAGAAGGGTGAGCGTGGTGCGGCGGGCCTGCCATTCGGCCTCGGACCGGAGCAGGTACTTCTCGGTGACCATCTCCAGGATGGGACCGACGTTCTGCGCCATGCCGCCGTGAACCAGCACCAGCGAGTCCTGCAGCGCGCGCCGTGCCTCCTCGGAAATCTCGGATCGGTCGAGCACTTGATGGCGCGGCATGAGCCGTCCATGGGAGATTCCGAACTCGGGATCGCCTTCCTCGGCAGCGGCGCCGGAGATGAGTTTGATGCCGGGCCAGATGCCGCCGGAGTCCTGCCAGCCGCCGCCGGAGCCGCCGAGCCATTCACCAAGGAGCGCGCGCGCGAGCACGATGCGCCGTTCGGATTCCTCGAGGGCACCGGTCAGCGAGCGGGTCTGGCCCGTGGCGCGCATGCACACGGAGATGAGCGAGCCCAGGAGATTGGTGGAGACGGCGAGCCGCGAGCCCTTGGGGATGTCATTGACACTCGACACCAGCTCGAGTCCGCGCCCCGGCCCGACGAGTCTGGCCAGCACCTCGGAGAGACTTTGGCCGCTGCCTTCCATGCCAATCCGTCGCGCCAGATCAAGGGCGGCATTGCCGAACGCGAAGGCACCATCC
>CAZYJB010001103.1:0-1067 GCA_964647675.1 uncultured Verrucomicrobiota bacterium
CGGGCCCGGATCGTGCGCCGCTGGATTCGCTGACCGTCTTCCTGACCAACCGCGAATGTCCGTGGCGTTGCGTCTACTGTGACCTGTGGCAACACACCCTCGCGGAGTCGGTGGAGCGCGGCGATATCCCGCACCAGGTCGCCACCGCGGTTGCCGAGGCCGGGGCCTTCCCGCAACAGCTGAAACTCTACAACGCGGGCAGCTACTTCGATCCCCGCGCCATTCCCGAGGCGGACGATTGTTCCGTGGCGCAACTCGCCGCCCGCGCGCGCCGGGTCGTGGTGGAGTCGCATCCTCGGCTCGTCGGCGACCGCACCTGGCGGTTCCGTGACCTGCTGAGCAAGGCGGGCGGAACGGTCCTCGAGGTGGCCATGGGACTCGAGACTGCGCACGAGGAGGTCCTGAACCGGCTCAACAAAGGGGTGTCCCTCGCCGACTTCGCGCGCGTCGCGGCGACCCTGCGTCGGGAAGGGGTGCCCTTCCGGGCATTTGTTCTGATCCAGCCGCCCTTCGAGGACCCGGCCGGAGCGACAGCCTGGGCGGCGCGGTCGGCGGCGTTTGCCTTTGCCCAGGGTGCGGAGAGGGTATCGCTCATTCCGGTACGCGGCGGAAACGGCGCGCTGGAGCGCCTTCAGGAGGCCGGAGACTGGAAACCGCCCGGCTGGCGGACGGTCGAGGAGGCGCTCGACCTGGCGTTGGGCCTGGGAACGGGCTGGGTCGAAGTGGATGCCTGTGATTTGGGCCGCGTGAATGGCTGCCGGGCGTGTGCGGACGCGAGGCGAGCGCGGCTGAAAGAGATCTCCCGGACCCAGCGGCGACTGCCGCCGGTTGGTTGCCGGGAATGCGAGCGGCTGCCGGATGGACCCTGACCGGAGGGGAGGAACAGGCGCCGACGAGCGAGGGAGCGGGGCAGGGTGGCGTTCGCCGGATCGGAGGCGAGCCTACTCCTCGTCGAACTTGCGGACCATGATCAGCTCTTCGAGCGCCCGGAGCGCGTCGTTGGCATCGGCTCCGGTGACTTCGAGACGCAGGCGACTGCCGGGTCCGGCTGCCAGCATCATCAGCCC
>CAZYJB010001103.1:1077-1931 GCA_964647675.1 uncultured Verrucomicrobiota bacterium
CATGATGCTCTTGCCGTTGATTCGCTCTCCGTCCTTCTCGACGTAGATCTCACTGTGGAACTTGCTCGCGACACGCACAAACATGGCCGCCGGCCGGGCGTGAATGCCCAGCCGGTTCACCACTTTCAGCTCACGAACAATGGCTCCGGTATGAGTTGCGATACAGCCTCCTGACTCGTGCGTGAGAATCATCGGTACATTCCCTCAAGGCCAGCCAATTCCCTTCCGCCGCCCGAAACCGCGCGGTTTGGCAGGCCCAGCGCCTTCTTCTTGTTCGGCTGAACACCCAATTCCTGAACGGCATTTCTGCCGGGGTCGGTAGGCCTTCGAAGTCAGAGCCCAGCGAGAATGTTCCGGGACGGGACTGCCAACGCCCCACCCCGGTCCTGCCCGATCACGGAGTGGGCCCGGCCGCCGCGGGCGCCATCAGGTAACTGATCAGGTCCCGCACGGCCGCCTGGTCGAGACTGAGTTCGAATCCCTCCGGCATCAGGGAGCGTCCGGAGGGCCGAAGCTCGGAGAGTTCCGAGCGGAGGAGGGTTTCCTCGAGACCCGAGACATTGCGCAGAGTCACGCTATTGGCGGACTCGGATGCAATCAGCCCGGAAAACTCGCGCCCGTTCCGTCGCACGGCGGTGTGCGCCGCATAGCGCTCCTCGAACGCCTGGTTGGGATCGAGGATGGCGACCAGCAGGGCGTCCGGCGTCTTGGCGAGGGTCAGTCCGAGGTCCGGCCCGACCTCGATGCCGGCCCCTTGAAACCGATGGCACGATGCGCAGTGCTCGAGGAAAAGACGGCGCCCCACGGCGGCGTCCCCCGTGCCGGATACCGACGAGGCATATTGGCCGAGGACC
>CAZYJB010001104.1:0-1930 GCA_964647675.1 uncultured Verrucomicrobiota bacterium
GGCGACCGCCTCCGGGTTCCGACATGGTCGACAACGCCATCACCGCCCAGCTCGAGGCCGTCGCCGAAATCCAGCCATCGCGGCCATGAGGAAACCCGCTGTCCATGGTGGGCTGGAAAGGAAAGGCGCGGCGGCGCACGTGCCAGGTGCCGTCAGCGAGCTGATGGCTCAAAAGAAACTCGGCCGCGCGGCGGCACGTTTCGTGTCGGGCCTGGAACGCGCCCGCGACACGCAACGCATACAGAGCCTGTCCGGTGGCATAGGCATCGGCCGCCCGACCCTCGTGCTGCGCCCACCCACCTTGGGCGTCCTGCTTCGCCGCGATAGCCTTCGCCAGGGTGCCCAGTTGCGAGCGCGGTGCGCCGGCCCAGTGCAGGCCCAACAATTGATACACGCGCTCCTCATGCGTCTCGGGTTCCTGGGCGGTCAACCACGTCGCAGCACGACGCACCTTCGCCTCGAACTCCGCGTCGCGCGCCGTCCAGGAATGCCGGCTCAGCGCATACACGCCCAAGGCCGTGGCTGTCACGTCGCTCGACTGCATCGGCGGCCGGAAGAGATTGAGATCCCAGTGACCGTCGAGGTGCTGGATCGCGGCGAGGTGGTGCACCATCAGGTCCGACACGTCGCGCGTGGCTGCGCCAACCGCATCCAGCCCGAGCAAGGCGTATCCATAGGTGTGGGTGGCCTCCGGATGGAACAACGGCTGCCAGTCGATCTCGGCGTTCCGATGTACCTGAAGCACCGTGCCGATCAGCTCCGAACGCTGCGCGGCGTCGACCGAGGCATTCACCTGCTCCGCCGCGCCCACCGCGGCCAGGGGAAGGAACTGCTGATGGCACGAGACGCAGCCCTGCTTCGACGCGTGCTGAAGAAACGTGCGCCGGGAGTCGACCGACGTCTTCTGGAGCGGAACCATCGCCTGCGCCATGGCCTCGCGCGCGGAGGAGGCCGTGAACGCCTCGACCACGCGCGTGGCGTGGACCTCGCCGATCCCCTTGGACCCGGTCGGTTGGTCGGTCGCTCCGGCGGCCAACAAGGCGCGGGTCACCTCGGAGTCCCCACGCTGACGCGCCAGCGACAGCGGCGTCTGCGGCACTCCCATGAAGGCATCCACCGGCTGACCGCCCTCGGCGTTGACCTGCGCGCCGTGCCGCAGCAGGAGCTCGACCATGTCCGCACGCCGGCTTTCGACCGAGGCGGCCCAATGCAGCGCCGTGAATCCGGAGAACGGCTCCGGCACGTCCACCTTGGCTCCGCGCTCGATCAGCAGGCGCGCCACCTCGGTGCGACGGGTCCAGCCGGTTTGGGACAGCGCCGTGCCGAAGCCCGACACGAGATTCACATCGGCCCCGTGGTCGAGGAGGTATTCCACGACACGTAGGTCACCGCGGAACGCCGCCCACATGAGCGGCGTGCGGAGCCCGCCGAAAATGGGATCCACCTCTTTTCCCTGCGGAATCGGAACCGCATTCACCTCGGCACCCTGTTCCACGAGCAGTCTGACCGCCTCGAGATTCGAGGCTGCCGCGGCGGCCATGAGCGGCGTGGCGCCGACGATGCTGCGCGCGTTCACGTCCGCCCCCTGTTTCACGAGCAGGCGCACACTCTCCGTGGCTTGCGGACTGCGTGCCGCCAGATGCAGCGGCGTATGGCCAAGCTGGGACGCCAGGTTCGGACGCGCTCCGTGCTGGAGCAGCACCGCCACCTTGCGAGGGTCGGCGGCAGCGCGCAGCAGAGGCGTGACGCCCGCGTGGTTGGTCGCATTGGCATCGGCACCGGCTTCGAGCAGCAGGCGCACCGAATCGGCGTCACCCACGAAGGCCGCCACGTGCAACGCTGTCTCGCCCAGTTCGTCGCGCGCAACGACCACCCCGCGATCCTTCACCAGGCGGCGCAGGCGGGGTGTGTTGCCTTCGCGGATCACCTC
>CAZYJB010001105.1:0-1926 GCA_964647675.1 uncultured Verrucomicrobiota bacterium
TCCGGCGCTGCCGCCCCCGACGCCGCGGTCTCCCAACCCGCTGACTGGATGGCGTTGCTCGCACGGTGCGTGGTCGGCGGGTTGTTCATTTGGATGGGCCTCAGCAAGGCCATGGACCCGGTGGATTTCCTCAAGCTCGTGCGGCAGTACGAGGTCCTGCACACCGCCTGGATGTTGAACGCCGTCGCGGTGATCGTGCCCTGGCTGGAGATCATGTGCGGGGTGCTGCTGTTGGCCGGGCGCATCGTGCGCGGCACAGCGCTGGTTTCGGTTGGATTGCTCGCGGTGTTCACGGCGTTGATCTGGCATCGCGCGCTGGGCGTGCGGGAGGCCACCGGGCTGGCCATGTGTGCCGTGCGCTTTGATTGCGGTTGCGGGGCGGGGGAGGTCTGGATTTGCCGCAAACTGGCCGAGAACACCCTGCTGCTGGTGGCGTCGGCGTTCCTGATGATCGTGCCGACCGCGCGCTGGCCCTGGCGTGGAAGGACGTGACGGAAAGGTGGGGCGCCACGTCCCGGTGGCGCTGCGATGACGGCGGAAAAATGGCGCTCCCACCAGGAATTGAACCTGGATCAACGGTTTAGGAAACCGCTGCTCTATCCATTTGAGCTATGGGAGCGAGCCGACTTTACCTCCTCGCTGCGAGGGACTCTCGACAGGGGTGGTGTTGAAGGCGGGGAAGCGGTGTCACCCGTTCGTTCAACCTCAATTCTGGCGACTGGAAGGCCGGGCGTGTCGAACACCCGCGTGCCGGTCGGATTGCCAGAGTGAGGCGGCGTGCTCATTGCCACCCGTCGTCAGGCGTTTATTACGCGCTGGTGAAACATGGCGGCAAGCAGCATCGCGGCCCGCTCACGCCGCACCATCGGAAGGTGAGGTGCCCACGCGGCCTGGGCGCGGGTGCTGCCGAGGCATGAGGCGAGGCGCATCAACTTCGGATGACGAGGCAATTCCGTGCGACTCACCCGCAAGGACACTGGGCTTTTTGACCTGGAGGAACTTGATTCTGATCGACAACTTTGTCGTGAAGAACTCCGTTTCCAACGTTCCGGATGCTGGGAGCACCAGATTGCTGCTGTCGGGGGCTCTTGGGGTCTTCGGGCTTTGGCAGCAACGGCCTCGTCGCTTTTGACCAGATTGCGTCCGATCTCCAGCCTTCTGGGCGGCCACCTGGCTCTCGCTCGTCCGGTACTTGCGATCCGCCGGGAACGTCTCCGGCTTCATCCCGGTGTTCTCGGCCGCCTGTTCGGCCAGCGCCATGAGCGGGCGGTTCTCTTACGGCGGTCTGGATGGTGAAGGTATTGCGAGCATTCGGTCGAGCCTGGATTCGTTCAGCGCGGATATACAAACCGTGAAGATGAAAGAGCAGGCCTTTACGACCCAGACGCTCTAGTTCGACCTCAGCAGCCTGCCGACAGTATCGGAGCCAGTGGAATTTCGCCTCCACTACTATGGTGCATCCGTAGATCGGGGAGCTTGGGCTGATTTGGCGGGTTCGATTTGGGGTGGCACTGGCTTGCAGCTGAATGGATGGTTCGCAACCCCCTCCCCAGTCCGGCTCTCCATCGTGGCGCCAACCAAGGGCCCGCTCGTGATTCGAGTCGACGGCCCGAAAGGCTCGCAAACTGTGCTGGAGGCCAGTCCCGACTTCGTCAAGTGGACGGCGGTCCAGACGAAGCTGACCTTGCCGTTCGAGGACGTTGTGCCGGACTCAACCGGGCCCAAGGCGCCGTTCTATCGCGTCTCCAGCATCCCGCAGGGCTGAAAAGAATTCACCCGGCACCGTGGCGTCCGCGCTGTCCGGACGCCATCGGCCGGACCTAGAAGAATCACGTCGTCCGCGTGTGCGGAGGCAGCGAGTCCCGGCGGCAAAGCCCGTGTGTGCCCGCCGGGACTCGTGTTTTCAATGGAGCAATCCTGTCCAGG